>JAFGWD010000212.1 GCA_016937315.1 Rhodospirillaceae bacterium | reverse complement strand
GGCCTTTCCCACATGCGTGCCGCCGACGAAGGCCGGCTCTAAAAAGCCCTGCTTCACCCGAACGAAACGGGCGCACCTCGTGGCAGGCCCGTTTTTTTTCTGTGTCGCTGGCTGGGGTATGGCTTACGCCACGCCCTCCAGAACCAAGCGTCCATACACCAGATCTTCATAGTCCTGCATCAGAACTTTGGTGACGGTGCGATCCGGAAACACCACATCATCGATGGACCCAACCGGTGTGACTTCCGCTGCCGTACCGGTCACAAACGCCTCGTTAAAGAGGGGCATTTCCTCTGGCAGGATAGCGCGTTCAATAACCGTATAGCCACGGCGTTTGGCCAAGCCCAGAACCGTCTGGCGCGTAATACCATTCAAGAAGGTGTCCGGGATCGGCGCATGGATTTCATTGCCGCGCACGAACAGCAAATTGGCACCGGTGGTTTCCGCGATGCGGCCCCGATGATCCAGCATCAAGCTTTCGTTGAAACCAGCCGCTTCCGCAGCATGCTTATTCAGGGTGCAAATCATATAGACACCCGCGCATTTCGCATGACAGGGAATGGCATCCGGGGCCGGACGCCGCCATTTTCCGGTCTGCACCTTCAAACCCGCCATCCGCGCTTCCGCCGAGAAATAGGTCGGCCATTCCCATACCGCAACGGCGACATGGATTTTGTTTTGTTTGCCCGAAACCCCCATCTGTTCACTGCCACGCCATGCAAACGGACGCACATAACCATTGGTCAATGTGTTGGCGGCGATGACTTCCGCTTTCGCTGCGTTGATTTCAGCGACGGAATAAGGGATGGTGAAGTCCATCTGCTTCGCCGAAGCAAACAGGCGCTCCGTATGCTCCTGCCCCTTAAAAATGGTGCCGTCGTAAAGCCGTTCGCCTTCGAACACCAAAGAGGCATAATGGAAGCCATGGGACAGAACGTGAATTTTGGCATCGCGCCAAGGAACCAAACGACCGTCGTACCAGATAAACCCGTCGCGATCGTCAAAAGGCAGAAGTGACATGATGAAGTCTCGTTATGTTTGCGATTGTTTCCGACTCTATGATGGTTTGAGTAACATCCAGCACGGAATATGTCAACATGGCTGACGTAACGACGCGGATCAATCCGCTCTTTTTGCGAGACGAGGAACTCCGTCAAGGGATCGAGTTTCTTTACTTCGCATACCGAGAATTCACCAAAGAACCTGACACAATCCTTTTTGAACAAGGGCTTGGTCGTGCGCATCACCGCGTGATCTACTTCGTGGGGCGGCAACCAGGAATCAGTGTTTCCGATCTGCTATCGACTTTACGCATAACTAAGCAGAGTTTATCGCGGGTCTTAAGCCAGCTTTTGAAGGAAGAGTTCGTGCATCAGCGCCCCGGCCTGCGTGACCGCCGCCAGCGCTTGCTGGAATTGACACCAAAAGGTGTGGAACTGGAACGCAAACTCACCGAAAACCAGCGCAAGCTTTTAGCCCGCGCCTATCGCGAAGCCGGTGCCGAAGCCGTGGAAGGCTTCCGCAAGGTGATGATGAACATCATGAATGAAGACGACCGCACCCGTTTCCCCACCAATACCACGCCCCCTCTGGCTGGCTGGCGGGGTTCCGGAACAGGAGCACAATAAGGTGTCCAACATCACGACTTCATCTCCCCCACACATCCTGGTCGTCGACGACGACACCCGTTTACGCGGACTGTTGCAGCGTTTTTTGAGCGAAAACGGTTTCATGGTTTCACAAGCCGCTGACGCATCAGAAGCGCGACAGGCTTTGCTGTCCCTGGAATTCGACCTCTTAATCGTCGATGTGATGATGCCGGGCGAGGACGGGATGAGCCTAACCCGCAGCTTGCGCGAAACCAGAGACGTTCCGATCCTGATGCTAACCGCGATGGGGGAAACAGATGACCGCATCACCGGACTGGAAGCCGGTGCCGACGATTATTTGACCAAGCCGTTCGAACCCCGGGAACTGCTGCTGCGGATCACGGCCATCCTGCGGCGTGCACACCGCCCCGGCGACAACGCCCTCGGCGAAGCGGGGATGGAGATTCTGAGCCTGGGAAACTGCGTTTACGATGCCCGCCGGGACGAACTGCTGTGCGGGGAGGAATTGGTCCGTCTGACCCCGGCCGAGGCGTCCTTGCTGCGGGAACTGGCTCAACGCCCCGGAGAAATTTTCTCCCGCGAGAGTCTCGCCGCAGCCACCGGCGCCGCGCGTAACTTGCGGACCGTTGATGTGCAGGTCACCCGCTTGCGTAAGAAAATCGAATCTGATCTGCGCCTTCCTCGGTATTTACAAACCGTTCGAGGCAAGGGTTATATGCTGATGCCCGATTAAAGGAACCTCACGCAAAATGGCGGACGCCACGCCCCACCTTCCCCCGTCTGACGACATCACGGCCCCGTCGCGATTCCGTTTCAAGACGTTGTTGCCGAAAAGCCTGCTTGGACGATCCTTGCTGATCATCCTGACGCCGTTGATCCTCCTGCAACTGGTGACGGCAACAGTCTTCTATGACCGTCATTGGGGAACCATAACCCGTCGCCTCGCCACCGCCGTCGCCGGGGACACCGGCGTCATTCTCGCTTATTTACGCGACCACCCAGGCCCCGCCGCACGCGCTTGGATCACCGCCGAATCCCACGACCGCATGCAGTTGGATATCCGCTTTGCTGATGGTGAGATTCTCCGCAATCTACCAACCAACGAAGTCTCTTTCGGTGCTCTCTCCGACGCGCTCAAAGAAACCCTGACCCTCCCGTTTCAATTACGAGACGGCGCAGATGACCGCACGATAGAAATTCGCATCCAAATGGCGGATTCTGTCCTGATCGTCGAAACGCCGAAAAAACGCCTGTCCAGTTTCACGGTCTACCTTTTCCTCATCTGGATGATCGGCACCTCGCTGCTATTGTTCGGGATCGCAACAATCTTCATGAACAATCAGGTGCGTGCGGTGCGTCGTTTGGCCAGCGCCGCCGACAGTTTCGGCAAAGGACGTGATGCCCCCTGGTTCAAACCCGAAGGCGCAACCGAAGTCCGCCAAGCGGCACAGGCCTTCCTGCTGATGCGTGACCGCATCAAACGCCAAATTGACCAACGCACCGAAATGCTGGCCGGGGTCTCGCACGACTTACGTACCCCCTTGACCCGCATGAAACTGCAACTGGCGATGATGCCCAAGGATGCCAACGCCGACGACCTAAAGGCCGATATCGAGGAAATGGAACGCATGGTCGAAGGCTATTTGGCCTTTGCACGAGGGGAAGGACGCGAAGCCATGCGGCCTTTCAATATTTCCACCCTTGCCGAATCTGTAATCGCACGCTTCACGCGTAATGGCGCTCCGGTGGACCTGCACATCGAACGTGGGCTTACCCTGCCCCTGCGCCCACAAGCCATCGAACGCTGCCTCGGCAATTTGGTATCCAACGCCGTGCGTTACGCCCAACACGTCACGGTGCGCGTTGGGCAACGCGCCGATGCGGTGGAGATCCTGGTGGATGATGACGGCCCCGGCATTCCGCAAGACCGCCGCACCGATGTTTTTCGTGCCTTCTTCCGGGTTGATAATTCGCGCAACCCGGAAACCGGCGGCGTTGGTTTAGGCCTGACCATTGCGCGAGACGTCGCACGCAGCCATGGCGGCGATATCCAACTGATGGACTCTCCCCTAGGAGGCCTGAGGGTCCGCCTGACCCTGCCACTTTAAGGCATACCCCAAAAAAGGAATCCCCCCGAAGGCGGTTCACGCCCCGGGGGTAATCCTTCAGTGGAAAAACCACTTACCGTGGCTTCCCTACCGACTCCCTATCCCCACGGTTGCATCCCTTTCGAGGGGAGTCAATACTTGACTTCATCTTCTTTGGGGAAGGATGCAATCGATATGGGGACTCACCAGAAACACATTTTGGGGCTGGACATTGGCATCGGTTCATGCGGATGGGCTCTGATCGACGAAACCGATGAAACCGGGTCTATTCTCGCCCTCGGGGTACGAACCTTTGATGTTCCAGAAACCCCCAAGGAACGGACTCCAACCAATCAACTCCGCCGTGAATTCCGCCTGACGCGTCGTGTGACACGCCGTCGCGCACAACGCAAAAAAGCCATTCGGGCTTTGTGTCGTACCCATGGCTTACTGCCTGAAATCTCCGCCGACGACTTCAACAAAAAAGGTTTCGACCCCTGGGGCCTTCGGGTTGAAGGGCTCAACCGGCCTCTATCAGGGGAGGAACTGGCAACCGTTCTGTTGCACATTGCCATCCATCGTGGCTTCAGGTCGAACAGCAAACGAGACAAAGGCCGAAATGCGCCCAAGGAAAACTCAAAGATGCTGAGTGCCTTGGAAGCAACCACATCCCGCGCCGCCGGATATCGCACGGTTGGGGAGATGTTCGCCACCGACCCGGAATACACCAACCGCAAACGCAATCGAAGTGGCGAGTATTCCCGATCCATTCTGCGTGCGGAACAGGAACGGGAAATTGCCATTCTCTTTGAGCGCCAGCGTCACCACGGCAACGTCCTCGCCACAGAGACACTACAAAGCACCTATGCCACCATAGCCTTTTCACAACGCCCCATCGGTGACAGCGAAGACAAGGTTGGACCCTGCCCCTTTTTCCCCAACGAACCACGTGCGGCGATCAGATCCTATAGCTTTGAACGATTTCGCCTGCTCTCTCGCCTTGCCAACCTACGCCTCTTGTCGGGACACGAACGCCGTTCCCTGACAACCGACGAACGGCGCAACGCCATCAGCGACTTTGGCACGCACCGTGGCGTCACATTCACGCGTCTGCGCAAACTTATCGCATTGCCTCAGTCCTGGAAATTTGAGGGTATCTCCTCGGAGAAAGAAGCCACAGATGTCGTTTTGCGGAGTGGCAACAGCATGGCGGGCTCCTATGCTCTGCGCCAAATCATCGGCGAAGCCCCCTGGCAATCCTTACGCAAAACCCCGGATAAACTGGACCGCATCGCCTTTGTGCTGTCCTTCCGAGACGATTTAGAGACCATTCGTACGGGATTGGACGAAATCGCCCTGCCTTCACTCGTCCGAGAAACGCTGATGAACGCAGCACGAGACGGTGCCTTCGCAGATTTCACCAAAGCCGCCCATATTTCAGCCGCCGCATGCCGCACCTTGATCCCCTTTCTGGAGCAGGGGTCAATCTATTCCGAGGCCTGTGCACAAGCTGGATTTGACCACACCGCACACACCACCGCCCCACAGGACATTCTGTCTGCCATCAACAATCCCATTGCACGCAAGGCCCTGACCGAATCCTGGAAACAGGTCCGTGCGATCATCGCAGAGTATGGCTTGCCAAATCGCATCCATATTGAAATGGCCCGCGACGTCGGGAAAAGCACCGAAGAACGGGCAAAGATCGAAAGCGGCATCAAAAAACGCACCGATGCAAAGGACTCGCTTCGCCAAGAGTTTCGGGAAACCGTTGGATGCGATCCACACAGCCGGGATGACCTGCTCCGTTATGAACTCTGGAAAGAACAGCAGGGATTTTGTCTGTATTCAGGGGCTCCCATTTCACCAAATGCCCTCATTGCAAACGACAACACAGTCCAAGTCGACCACATCCTCCCCTGGAGCCGCTCTGGCGATGGCAGTTACCTGAACAAGACCTTGTGTCTTGCCCAAGCCAATCAACAAAAAACCAACAAAACCCCCTTTGAGTGGTTGGGCGCAGACGCACAACGCTGGCCTGTCTTCGTCGCTCGCGTTGAAGCTTTGAAGACAATGAAGGGAATGAAAAAGCGAAATTATCTTCTTCGGGATGCTTCTGTTCTCGAAAGCCGATTCCGGGAACGAAATCTCAACGACACCCGTTATGCCTGTCGCGCGATGATTGCCTTGCTGGAAGGTCTATACGAATCACAAAGCACCCCCGACACACCATCACGTGCAAATCCGAAACGACGAATCTATGCCCGCCCTGGACCTTTGACAGATGCGCTCCGCCGCGCCTGGGGAGTCCAAGACCTGAAAAAGAATTCCTCCGGTGAGCGCACAAAAGACGATCGTCACCACGCGTTGGACGCCTTAATCGTCGCAGCCACCAGTGAATCCGCCCTGCAACGTCTGACCCGCGCCTTCCAAGATGCCGAACGCCGTGGGCTCCCCCGCGACTTTCTGGGCATGTTGCCGCCGTGGCCCGGATTTGCCGAAGAGGCCCGCCAGGCATTGGCAACGGTTTTTATCTCTCGCCCAGAGAACCACCGTGCACGCGGAAAAGGACACATGGCGGAAATTCGACAAATCCGCGAAGAAAAGGGAACTGAAGTCGTCTACGAACGTAAGGCCGTGGAAAAACTCAAAAAAGAAGACCTCGCCGCCATCAAGGACCCAGACCGCAATGCTGGCTTAATCGCCGCCTTACAGGCATGGATCGACGCAGGAAAGCCCAAAGATGCCCCGCCCCTCTCCCCCAAAGGCGACGTCATTTCCAAAGTTCGGGTGCGTACCAATAAAAAAGTCGATGTCCGAATCCGCGACGGTGCGGCGGATAGAGGGGAAATGGTGCGTGTTGATGTCTTCTGCAAAACCACCCCGAAAGGAAAACGGGAATACTATTTGGTGCCGATTTACACACACGAAGTCATGAATCCAACGGGCTACCCGCTTCCGCCATGCCTTGCTATTCAGGGTAAAACCCCCAAGGCTGACTGGCCCCAAATCGGCCCCGAGCACGACTTCTTGTTCAGCTTGCGAAAATTCAGCTTTGTTGAAGTCATCAAACCCAATGGCGAGGTCATCTCAGGGTATTTTCGTGGTGCCGACAGCTCGACTGGAGCCTTGTCCATATCTCTCCACAACGACGTCAGCCCAAATGCCACACGCACGGGCATCGGCGCACGGACCCTGCAAAGTCTACGGAAATTCCATGTTGACCGACTGGGCCGACGTCATGAAATCAAGCGGGAGGCCAGAACATGGCATGGCGTGGTTTGCACATAAGCCAATCGGCGCGGCTATCTCTCGCCAACCGCCAACTATCGGTAACACAAGAGACCGGGGAGGTCCGCCTCCCCTTCGAAGACCTGGCCTGGATTATCCTGGATACGCCACAGGCAACCCTCACCAGTGCCGCGTTATCCGCCTGCGCCTCCGCCGGGATCGCAGTCATCCTCACCGATGCCACACACACCCCATCCGGTGTTGTCCTGCCCTTCCACGCCCACCACCGGCAAGCCGAAATCGCACGCCACCAAATCGCGGCCCGCGCTCCCTTGCAAAAACGTCTGTGGCAACGGCTGATTCAAGCCAAGATTTCCAACCAAGCCAAAGCGTTGGAGATTGTCGGAGCATCAGGAGCCAGTCCATTGCACGAAATGTCGCGTCAGGTTCGATCTGGTGATCCCAACAACCTCGAAGCCCGTGCAGCGCGAGCCTACTGGAACGCTTTCTGGAAAGACTTCCGCCGCAATAACGATGGCGATTTACGAAATCAATTGCTGAATTACGGTTATGCAATCGTTCGTTCGGCAATGGCCAGAGCCCTGGTTGCAACAGGTCTTTTGCCCGCCATTGGCATACACCACGCCAGCATCACCAATCCCTTCAATCTCGCGGACGACATGGTGGAACCTTTCCGCCCCTTCGTCGACATCCTGGCATGGCGTACGGCGCAAAACAAAACCTCGGCCAGCACAGAACTAACCCTGAATGACCGACGGACCATGGCCGGCATTCTTTTGGAAAGTGCATCCCTCGGCGCCGAAACCGTCACGATGCTGCAAGCCACTGAACGGACCGCAGCCTCCCTTGCACGAGCCATGGAGACCGACTCGGTGACACATCTCCTTGTCCCGGACATCCCACAATGAAAGCGGAGGAGACACGCATCATGTGGGTATTCGTGTTTTTTGACCTTCCCGTAGGAAGCAAAACAGAGCGTCGCGATGCCGCACGTTTTCGCCATTTTTTGAAAAATGACGGCTATTTAATGCTACAATACTCAGTATATGCACGGGTTTGCCGAGGCGAGGAAGCGGTGGACAAACACATGCACCGCATTGTGTCCCGTTTGCCCCCCAAAGGCAGCATCCGGGCACTGCACGTCACGAATCGCCAATATGGTCGTATGCGCCTGTTACTGGGAGAAGCGACAAAAAATGAAACCATTGCCCCTCAACAGTTGGTCTTGCTCTGATTTTTCCCGCGTTAAAACGGGAAAAACCAGAGCATTTCCAAAGCTTTGCCGAAAAGGTAGCCTACCAAAGGGGAGCCGGTAGGTAAACCACGGCTGTAGAGGTACAGAGTGTTAAGACTTCTGAAGCCTACCAAAGGGGAGCCGGTAGGTAAACCACGGCTCGCAGCATCGCTGAACCCACGAGATCGCAAGCCTACCAAAGGGGAGCCGGTAGGTAAACCACGGCGCCCACGGCCTCGACCCGGCGACCGCGCCGAGCCTACCAAAGGGGAGCCGGTAGGTAAACCACGGCGGCTGGCTCAACGACGATACCAAGCGCCAGGAGCCTACCAAAGGGGAGCCGGTAGGTAAACCACGGCGTGGTTCGCGAGAATGGTCATATCCTCGCAAGCCTACCAAAGGGGAGCCGGTAGGTAAACCACGGCTTGAAATTAACCGCATACCCAGCCGCTAATAGCCTACCAAAGGGGAGCCGGTAGGTAAACCACGGCCTAGAGCCTACTCCATGGGGGCGTGTTTGCGGAGCAGCGGCGTCTGTGCAATGGCAAACACCATGGTGATCGGCATGATTCCGAATACTTTGAAATCCACCCAGGCATCCGTGGAGACACTGCGCCAAACAGCTTCATTCAAAATTGCCAAAAAGACGAAAAACAGCCCCCAGCGCCACGTCAGGATACGCCAGCCTTCCGGTGTCAGGCGGAAAGCCTCGCCGAACACATACCCCAACAGAGACTTCCCAAACCACAAGCCCCCCAACAAAATTCCGCCAAACAAGGTGTTGACGATGGTCGGCTTCATCTTGATGAAGGTGTCGTCTTTCAACCACAGGGTTAAAGCCCCAAACACCAAAACCACGACACCGGAAACCAATGGCATCACTGGCAACCGCCGCGTCCGCCACAACGACGCCACCAAAGAGGCTGAAATCGCGACCATAAAAGCCGCCGTAGCGACAAAAATCGGCCCACCCAACGCCTTTAGCGCCGGGAACCATGTTTGCAACTGCTCCCCCCGCGCATTGGCGAAGAAAAACACGGCCAAAGGTCCCAATTCCAGAACCAGTTTAGCGATCCCCGTCTCAGCGGGACGATCCTCTGTGTGGGGCGTCATCAAAACATCCGCCCCCCTAAAGGAACATCCAAATCCGGAACCAGCAACACCACCTCGCCATCCGCGTCGGGAACCCCCAGGACCAAGCATTCGCTCCGCACCGGGCCGATTTGCTTAGCTGGGAAGTTCACCACCCCCATCACCAAACGCCCAATCAGAGACTCCGGCGTGTAATGACGCGCCAACTGCGCGGAACTTTTCAGCTCCCCGATGTCCGCCCCAAAGTCTACCCACACCTTATACGCAGGCTTACGAGCCGCCACATTGACTTCGGCCCGAACCACCCGCCCGACACGGATATCGACTTTTTGAAAGTCGTCATAGCTGATCGTCATGTCCGCCTTTCCCAAAAACGCATACGCTCTACGCAGAAGCCAAGACTTAAGGACTGCGCGAAAGATCCGCGCCCCTCCTCGCTGATTTTTTTTACCCCGCCAATTCCCGTGACCGTTGCGCCGCTGCCGCCAAGGCCTCGGTCAATTGGGGCGAGAACCCCTTATCGGCATTCATCAGTACGTTCAGAGCGGCAGCCGTGGTGCCACCAGGGCTGGTCACGTTGACGCGCAAGGTCGCGGCATCATCATCACTTTGCCGCAACAACTCACCCGATCCCACCACTGTGGCGCGTGCCAGACGCATCGCCACCTCGGGAGGAAGCCCCAAAGCGACACCGCCCTGCGCCATCGCCTCGACAAGGTGGAAAACATATGCCGGACCACTTCCCGAAAGCGCGGTGACGGCGTGCATCTGGTCTTCCGTTTCCAGCCAGACAACTTCGCCCACTGCCGCCAGCAACGTTTCCCCCAAGGTCTTTTGCCCATCTGTCACCAACGCATTGGCGAACAAGCCGGAAATCCCCCGCCCTACTGCCGCCGGCGTATTGGGCATGACACGCAACACCGGAGTCTGTCCACCAAAGGCCACCTCAAACGTCGCAATGGGCTTTCCCGCGACAATAGAAATCACCAAGGGCCGATGATCCGCACACACGGCACGCACCCACGTGACGACCGGCGGCAAGGCCGCCACCAGCCCCTGAGGCTTCACTGCGACCAACACCACATCGGGCACAAAGTCTTCTGGAAGAAGATCCGGGGTCTCAACAGCAACAAGACCTTTTGCGGCCCAGACCTCGCGGGTCGGCGCATAGGCTTCCACCACGCAAATCGCCGTCTCTGGACACCCCGTCGCCAACCAGCCAGAGACCAGGGCACCACCCATTTTGCCGCAACCGATAACCAAAATCTTAGCGTGGGTCATGTCTCAGGTCCTTTTTTTGCATCATTCAGGAACAGGGATAGCAATCTTCCTGCCATAACAAAAGCCCCCTCGCGGGGGCTTGGGTGCTTTCGGGTTTCCGACAAGCCTCACGCTTCGCCGACAGTATCCAACATCGCAGCTTCCACCGCTTCCGCCGGGTTCTTGCCGCCCCAGATCACATACTGGAAGGCCGGGTAGAAGCGTTCACACTCACTAATCGCCACATCGATCAGGGATTCCAAGCGATCCGCACCAAGAGTCAGTTCCGCTCCCAAAAGCAGGGAATACCGGAACATCGGCAAGCCTTCCTCCGCCCACAAGGCAAAGTGGCCAATCCACAGCTTTTCATTGGCAAGGGCTAAAAGTTCGGCAACCGCAGAACGGCGCGGTTCGGGCACGCGCATATCAAGAGAACACGAGATGTGCAGCGTTTCCAATTCCGTCGCGAGCGCGAAAAAGACGCCGTAATCACACCAGCGCCCAGGAATTTCCACAGCCAGTTCATCATCACCACGGCGCTCGAACGTCCAGTCGCGCGCGCTCAACACCTGTTCGATCAATTCGATGGGGTGGAGGGTTTCGACATCGAACAAAGAATCCGAGGTCTGCATGGGGGAACCTCCGCTACTCTAATGGCCCGAACGCACCTTTTTGGTCCGAGCCTTGAACCGGACCCTGTG
>JAFGWD010000211.1 GCA_016937315.1 Rhodospirillaceae bacterium | reverse complement strand
TCGCACAAGGCGTTGACCCAACACCACCGGTTTTCACATCGGCCCCCGACCCACGCGGCATCGCCACACGCCACGTTTTTGATCGTTTGGTAGAATACGACCGCCGCAGTGGACGAATCGTTCCTGGCCTCGCCACATGGTGGGAGGTCCTGGACAACGGCACCACCTATACCTTCCATCTACGGCGCAACGTAAGCTTTCACGCTGCGCCAGGTTTCACCCCGACACGATATTTCAACGCCGATGACGTGTTGTTCACCTTTGCCCGCCTGATGCAAGACGACCACATTTTTCACAAACTGCCGGGTTCGGGCACAGACGATTACGGCAAAGTTGGAATGCCCGAGTTGTTGGGTGTGATCAGCAAGGACGCAGAAGACGTCATCACCTTCAACTTAGCCGTCCCCTACCCAAAGTTCTTAGCCAACATGTCCATGGACTTTGCCTCAATCCAATCTGCTGAATACGCCACCGCCATGACCAAGGCCGGGACACCAGACCTTTTCGCCGTCCACCCGATAGGGACTGGCGCTTTTCGCGTCGAGACAGTAGGCAAGGACGGCGTGCTCTACACCGCCAATCCGCAGTATTGGGGAGACATCCTGCCGGAAAAGACACGGCCAACCTTGGAACGGCAAGTGGTGCCGCCTTCGATCATGGGGATTGATTGAGGCGAACGATACCTCACATGGACTGGTAAGACTCGGCCTCGGCCACCATGCGATCAGCCGCCTGCCCCTGATGATCAACATGTGACTGGGTCAAGCGTTCCGCCAACGCGCTGTCACTGGCCTGAATCGCCTCTACGATTGCTTCGTGTTCGCCATAGGAGGCTTCGATCCGCCCGGTCGTGTAAAACTGCAAGCGTCGCCAGGGTTTCAACAAACGACGCACCGACAACGTCTGTTCGATCAAGATATCGTTACGGCACCCTTCCAGAATCAGGCGATGAAAGATCATATCGGCCGCATCATAGCGCAGATAATCCCCCGTCGATGCCGGAGCACGGCACCGCCGGTGCGCGTCACGCAGAGCCAAACGTTCCTGGGCCGTCATCCGCACCGCAGCGTAATACGCACATAAGCCTTCCATCCCAGCCAAAGCCTCGAAACGCTGCGCCATCACCGCTTCGGAAACCCCTGCCACCACGGCACCACGCCGGGGGCGAATCTCCACCAGACCCGACACCGCCAAGCGGTTCAAGGACTCCCGCACCGGAGTCCGCGAGATGCCGAATCGTGTCGCCAGACTGCCTTCATCCAAATGCAGTCCGGGGGACAATTCACCCAGAACGATTTCCCGCTCCAGGGTGGCACTCACGTGATCGGCCAAAGACAAGGCCTTACTCCTTCCGCTCATTCAATAACGGCGCAGGATGAGCCAACAGAGCCAAAACCTGCGCGAAAGCACCGTCCCAATCACCCTGCCGTGTCTGTCGCACGATACGCAGTGAAGCATACCAGGGGGGTGTCGTGCCGATACCTCCCCAACGCCAATCCACGGCCTGTGGCGTCACCACAAGAGTGGGCACCCCCAAAGACCCCGCCAGATGCACAATACCGGTGTCCACCGCGACCAGGACATCAATCTGCCGCAGATACGCCGCCGTATCGGAAAAATCGCCTAAACGCGACGATAAATCCGTCAGCACCACGCCCAAACCGCTATCCGCCAAATCAGCCGCTCTGGCCCCAACCTGAAAACTGTAAAGATCCAGGCCTGGGTGCCGGAACAGGGGAAGAAAAGCCGAAAGTGGAGCCGACCGATGACGATCATTCCGATGCCCAGGACTGCCCGCCCAGACAATCCCAACCCGCCGCCGTCCCATACGGGGCGGCAGGGCTTTCGCGGCCGCAGCAATTTGATCTTCCGGCAGGGAAAAGGCCAAAGGCGGCGGCAGTGTCTCGGGGCGAGCATGCAACACCAAAGGCAAACTGCCCACCGGACTCATCAGATCGTGGTGCGGCAAGGGATCGGTAACGGAAACCAACCTCACACCCACCAGCGCCGGGATCTGCGCGAACAGGCGCAACAACGGCGGACGGACCTGCATCACGACGTGTCCACCCATGGCAATGACCGCTGGCACGAAGCGTGCAAACTGGATCATATCGCCCATGCCTTGTTCGCTCAGAATCGCCAAGGTCTTGCCGGACAGGGGCTCCCCCCGCCACACTGGACGGTCAGAGGCGCACTTCGGCACATCGCTCAGTTCCCAACGTGACTCATAGGCCGCAAAACCCGCTTCCCAATCACCCTTTTGCAGCAACATCAGGGCATAGTCCCAACGGTACGCCCCACCACCATGGCCTGCCGCAACCAGAGGTCCCAACACCGCAATGGCTTCATCCACGCGGTTCATATCACGCAACAGCAAGGCGTAATTGTACTGCGTTCCCACCGCTCCACCGGCCTTCAACGCACGATGGAAAGCCACCTCGGCATCGACAAAACGGCCAACATCACGCAGAGCATTCCCCAAATTCGACCAACCGGATTCGGTGTTTCCACCCGGCAGACCAAGACCACGCTGAAAGCACGCTTCCGCCGCTTCCCATCGCCGCAGCCGACGCAACGCCACACCAAGGTTGTTCCAGCCCGCCGCATAGCCCGGCACCACCCGTAACAGGCGTTGCAACGCCCCCACCGCATCACCAAGCCGCCCCTCGGTCAAGGCTGCCGTCGCAGCCTCCCACAAAGGCGCAAGGCTCGCGGGCAAGCCCTTCATGGCTCGCTCTCTGCCGAGACGTCATTATCCGCCCAATCGGGTTGAGCCCGTTTTTCATCACGGCGCGACCGACTGCGAAAGGCCTCTTCAGCCCGCGCCAAATTCTTTTCGATAACCGCCGCCGGACGGGATTGACCGTTGATTTGGTACACCCCCAACGCCCCCCGAAACGCCGTCGCCGACTCCTGGAACAAATCCACACGGTCCCGTAACTTTGCCAACAGAAACAAAGCGGACCCCAGCGTGTTTTGCGATGCCGCCCACAACATCGGCGCGGTGTCTTCGGAACGCACCTCCAACGTCGCCCGCGAAAGTTCAACCGCACGCTCCAAGGCCGGAACACTGCCCAACTGATTGCCGTAAACCTGCAACGCCTGTGCCAATGCCGAAACTACGTCCGCCCATTTTTGGGGAAACTCGGTTCGGGTGTAAACCTGGATCGCAGACTGATACGACGCGAGGGCCGCCTTAAAATGCACCTCATCGCCAGACACCAACCCCTGACGATACGCCATCAGGCCAAGACGTTCATTCAGGAGTGCCCAATCCCACGGACGGTCTTCGCGCCGCACACCTTCCAACGCCAGTTGCAAGCTATCGACAGCACTGTCCCACACCGTGGCCGCAACGCCATCCGAACGCGACGGAGACGGCGGGGCGGCTCCGCGTTCAGCACGCGCACAATCCAGAAGAGCCAACCCAATAAACACATCAGCCCAATCGTATCGCGCCGTCCGTGGCAACCGGCGTGATGCATCCTCGAAGGTCTTCATGGTGATGTCCCAGATTTCATCCGGCATGCCGTCAACCCCAGCAGCCAACGATGCGGCACATCCCCAAGCGACCATCGCTGCCGCTTGCTCGGTTGCAGAAAGTCTCGACACCACACGTTTCAAACCCTCTGCTGCCGACAACACGTCATCGGCAAGGCAAGACACAATTTCGCCACTACGACGCCCGCCCTCGGCCAAAACCGCCGCCACCGTCATCGCACGGATCAGCGCGGGCAACGGTTCCACCATGGCCTCCAACGGGACATAAACCC
>JAFGWD010000210.1 GCA_016937315.1 Rhodospirillaceae bacterium | reverse complement strand
TCTGCCGGACGCGCCATGTCGGACAGTGTATTGCCCAGGTTGCACCAGGACTTTGCGTGCCGGGGGTTGGCGTCAATGGCGGCACGGAAGGCGGCGTAAGCCGCGCTGAGGCAATGGCGGTTATAAAGCACGGTGCCGAGAGAAAATGCAATCTCGGCACGATCTGGATGCGCGTTGGGGGTGGCTGCCAGTGCACGGGCATAGCGATCCGCTGCCGTGTTGGTGTCGCCGATCATTTCTGCCGCTTGGGCCAGCAGGCGCATCAACGGTGCGCTTTGTGGCCACAGACGTTCCGCTGCGATGGCGTGTTCGAAGGCATCCGCGCCATGTTCGGCCATCAGTTCCGCGACGATAAGGTCGCGGTTGGCGTCCAGTGCAGCGGGGCTGTCTTCGGCACCAAAGGCGTTGACGGCTTGGGTGAGGCGCGGGAGTGCGGCTTCCAGGTCATTGGTGATCAGTGCCGCCAGTCCCATGTGATGGTGAAAGACACCGGCCTTTGGGTCTAACATTTGCCCCAATCGACACAAGGGTTCTACCGCATCCAGGCGGTTTTTCACCAGTGCAGTGTGGCTTAATTTGGCTATGCGCGAGATCAAAGTGGGGTTATTCATAAACAGGGAACCTTGGCGGCGGGCATCGAGTCGCAGCATGGCGGTTCATGTTCGTTGCGTCAAATGCTCGCGCTATGGGAATCTGTAATAATGTTAGGCCTTTGGTAATCTTCATCATGTTTTAATGCCAGCATACCGGAAAAAGTGTAGCGGTATTGGTGCTTGATTACGGACTGTCGGGCTGTCATGATTACTCAACGGTGGTTTCGGATGCGAGAATCGTTGTCCGCCCATCGCCGATATGTCCGGCCCAACCTAGAATAGGAGCATGAGCCATGGCTAGTGATATCACCCTGTCCTCAGCGACACGGTCCAATCTGCTTTCCCTGCAAAATACCACCGACATGATCACCCGTACCCAGGATCGGTTGTCGTCTGGTAAGAAGGTCAACAGCGCGATTGATGATGCGCTGTCGTTCTTTACTGCGCGTTCGTTGAATGACCGGGCTTCTGACTTAAGTACTATCAAGTCCGGTATTGCCGAAGGCATCGAAATTCTGACCACCACCACTGAGGCGCTGACCAGCATCGAAGACATCATGAAGCAGATGAAGGCGGTTGCCTCTTCTGCGAAGTCGACGGCGGCAACGGACAGCACGACCCGTAACAAGTTGTCCAGTCAGTTCAATGAACTCCGCAGTCAGGTCGATCACTTGGTCAATGACGCATCTTATAACGGCGTCAATTTGATTAAGAGCGGTGCCGACACCCTGACCGTGAAGTTCTCGGAACAGAACAACGTGACGCCGAAGCGCCAGCTGTCAATTGCGGGTATTGCTTCTGATGCCAGTGCGCTTGAGGTTAAATCGGCGACGATCGGCAGTGATGCTGCTTCCGGTTCGACCGGCGCGGGTTGGGGTATTTCCGATGGAACCCACGCTGCGGTTCTCGATTCTGTGATCAACGAAATCGATTCCGCGTTGACCACAGTGCGGACCTCGGCGCAGACCTTTGGTACCAATGCGTCGTTGTTGCAGATTCGTCAGGAGTTCACCGACAATTTGGTGACGACCCTGGAATCGGGTGCGGCGTCCTTGGTCAATGCCGATCTCAATGAAGAATCCGCCAACATGCTGTCCCTGAAGACTCGTCAGTCTCTGGGGACGATCGCTCTGTCGATCGCGCAGGAATCTGAACAGTCGGTTCTGCGTCTGTTCTAAAACCTTTGGCGCAATCCCAAACATGAACGGCGGGCCAAGGCCCGCCGTTTTTTTGACACGGGTCTAGGCAGCGTTTGTTCCTTTCCGCATAATGGTGTCATGGGTAGGTTCTGGGGCCTGATGTCTCCTGGACATGCAATGTGTTACTTCTGAACTTTCAAGGATCGGTCATGCCCCTGAAGCTTACTCTGCGGAGGAACGAGAAGATTCTGATTGGCAATGCCGTTCTCCAAAATGGTGAAGGCAAATCAGAATTCGTAGTTCTGAACCACGTTCCAGTTCTGCGAGAAAAAGACATTATGACGGAAGCGGCAGCGGATACTGTTGCTAAAAAAATCTACCATACGATCTTGAATATGTATGTGACGCCGGAACAGGAACGAAATTTCCACAAATTTTACTTTTTGCTGTTAAAACAGTTACTGGTTCTGCCTCTTGGTGACGAGGGGCTGGATATAATGATGGAAATGTCAGAGTACATCATTGCCGGAGACCACTATAAGGCACTGAAATCGTGCCGAAAGTTGATCGATTGCGAGGCGGAGGTCATGTCGCATGGCGAATGAGAAAGTGCTTGCTTACCAACAAACACAGCAGGCGAATCTGTCGGGTCGCGATTTGGAGGCGATGGCGTTTACGCGTGCGGCTCTCAAGTTGGAAGATGCTAAAAAGCTGACGGATAATCCGCAGGAATTTGGCAAGGCTCTGCGTTTCAATCACCTGCTGTGGACGATCATTCAGGCGGATATCGTCGAACCGGGGAATAAGCTGCCGCCGGAAATTAAGGCCAACATCATGAGCCTGAGCATTTTTGTTGATAAGCAAACAGCCAAGGCGTTGCGTACACGGAATGCGGCTGACTTGGAAACGTTGATCAACATTGACCGCAACTTGGCTGCGGGTTTGCGGATGAAGTCAGAAGATACGCAAGCGGGTTGATGTCCGTGTGAGGAGGGGCTCTCGTGTCCCTTGCGGACGGTTTTTTTGCCACGGATTTGTTCCACCTTCCTACCACGCCGGGGGTTGCCTCGGCGTGGCGGCGTCTGCAACTGGGAGACACCGAGGGGGCCGCATTCTTCGCTGACGGTTTGACCGAGGCTGAGGTCGGTATTGTCGGGCTTGCACAAACTCGGGCTGCGGTTTCTGTTGCTGTGGGTGATGCTGTGGCGGCATCTCAAACGCTGCGTGCGGTTTTACCGCGTTTGTCCAGCCCAGACGAAGTTGCGGCGATATCTTTCCAATATGGTTTGTGTGCTCAAGCGTGCGGTGATTTTGTTGGTGCGCGTGAGGCCTTTGAACGTGCGGCGGCTTTGGCTCCGCAGCGGGCGGCCAATATCGTGGCGCTTGCCTTGCTGATTTGGGACAAGGATGGTGCCGATGCGGGGCGTGCAGCCTTTCATCGTGCCGTGATGTCTCCGGACATTTGGGCGGCATGGGCACGGCGCGAACGTGCTGATGGTGATGAAGCGGCGGCGTGCCGTGTTGTGGACGCCGCGCTGACCCATTATCCCGATCATCCCGATCTTTTGAATATTTTGGTCGCGTCTCATCTGTCGACTCGCCAGTTTTCTGCGGCGTTGGCAATATTGGAGCGCATGCCCAAGGATTCTGCGGTTCATCCTTTTGTTCAAATTAATCGGGGTAGTGCGCTGTTGGGGGCACGTCGTTTTGCTGAAGCGCGGGTGTGTTTTGCTCAGGGGCTGGAGCAGATACCTGATGCTTTTGCGGCGCGTTATGGTCTTGCGGTTGCCGACTTTGAAATCGGCAACGATGCCGAAGCTGAGGCCGAATTTCGTGAGGCTTTGGCGCTTCGTCCCTTCCATCCCGAAGCCACCGTGTATGTCTCTCGGTTGTTGATGCGGAGATGCCGCACAGACGAGGCGGAGCAGATATTGCAAGCGTTGCTGCAAGAGACCCCGGACTGTTTCTCCGCGCAGTATCAATTGGCGGTCATTTTGCGCGAAAGCGGAGATCTGGAAGGAGCGGAAAATCATCTGCGTAAGGCGCAGGATTTACGCCCAGATGCAGTTTACCTTCATGATTTATTGGGGCTTTTGCGCTTAGGGCAAGGCGATATGGACGGCGCACGCCGGTCCTTTGATCTTGCAGTGACCGCGTTCTCCGTGGATGCCGCTGGGTATGCCTCCAACCGTCTTTATGCACAGCATTACGACCCACATGTTGATCCTGCAGATATGTTTGCCGCACATCAGGACTATGGTGTGCGGTTTGGTGGTGTTGGCGAGGATACGGATTGGCGATTTGCCAATGTGCCGGATCCAGAGCGGCGTTTGCGGGTTGGTTATATCTCGCCAGATTTTCGCGCCCACTCCGTGGCGTTCTTCATGACTGCGCCAGTGGATCGTCATGATCGGGCGCGTTTTGAAGTCTTTGCCTATTCCAACGCGCCCTACGATGATGAAGCGACTCGTTGGTTTTCTGAAAGTGTTGATGTTTGGCGTGAGGCGCGGGGCTTGAGCTTCGATGAGTTGCGGGCTCAGATTCGTGCGGACGGCATCGATGTTTTGGTCGATTTGGCCGGTCACACGGGGAATAATGCGTTGCCGATGTTTGCCCGTCGGGCCGCACCGGTGCAGGTGACTTATTTGGGATATCCTGACACCACAGGAGTGCCCGCGATGGATGCTCGCCTTGTCGATGCGGTGAGTGATCCTCCTGGTGTGGCGGATACCTTGGCGAGTGAGCGTCTGATCCGGTTGCCGTGTCCTTTCGTCTGTTATCGCCCCACTGCCGATGCGCCGCCGGTGGCGGCTGGGCCGTTTGTGGACGGTGCACCAATGACATTTGGGTCGTTTAACACGGCGATGAAGCTGAATGATCCGCTGTTTGATGCCTGGGCCGCGATTCTGCACGCGGTTCCTGATTCGCGGTTGTTGTTGAAAGCCAAACCGTTTTCCAGCCCGACGGCCCGTGCTTGGGTGCAAGAGGCCTTGGGATCACGGGGCATTGTGGCGGATCGCCTAACGATCATGGCCTTTGCGCCAACGTTGGGGGCGCACCTGGACTTGTATGGCGAGATCGACCTTGCCTTGGACACGTTTCCATATAATGGCACCACCACCACCTGCGAGGCTCTGTT
>JAFGWD010000209.1 GCA_016937315.1 Rhodospirillaceae bacterium | reverse complement strand
TACAAAGAAAGTTCGCACGAACATCTGTCCCCGCAAAAAATGCCTTGGTGACACCGTCGGCATCAAAGCCGCTCATCGGGCCACAATCCAGACCCAATGCCCGCGCCGCCAGAAGAAAATACCCCCCTTGCAAGCTGGCATTCCGAAAGGCGGTTTCTTCGATCAGGCTCGGATTTCCCGCGTACCAGCTTTTGGCATCGGTTTGTGGAAACATGCGCGGCAGATCTTCATAAAACGCGTAATCCATGCCAAGAATTACCGTGACCGGCGCGGCCATGGTTTTCTCCACATTACCTGGGGCCAGGAATGGTTTCAGACGGGCCTTGCCTTCGGGCGTCACCACCATGACATAGCGGGCGGGTTGCGTATTGGCTGCTGTTGGAGCCAAACCCGCCAGAGCAATGGCGCGACGCACCACATCCAAATCCACAGGCAGATTTTTCCAGTCAGAATGGGTGCGTGCATCCGTAAACAGAACCGCGAGAGCGGCTTCGTCGAGACTCGTCATGGAACCTCTCCCTAATAAGAAATGGAATCCTGGACCGCGCATTTCGAAGCGGTAATAATCGACTACGTCGCGATATGGGGAATACGGACATGAACAACAAGCTTACACGGCATGCACAACGCGGATTGCAAACCCTTGCTTTCATCACTGCGTTTCTATTGGGAACCAGCAACACGGTGCTGGCCGGAACGCCATCCGCCGATGCAACAGCAGCCGTGGCCTTGATGTATCACCGTTTTGGTGAAGACGGCATTCCCGCCACCAACATCCGTATCGAACAATTTGAACGCCATTTACAGATTCTTGCCGACGGTGGATATCACGTTGCTCCGCTGCCCGAGATCGTCGCCGCGTTAAAGGCCGGAACCCCCATCCCTCCGAAAACCATCGTCATCACCGTTGATGATGCCTATGCCTCGGTGCTGTCCGTTGCATGGCCCCGTCTAAAAGCACGCGGCTGGCCCCTCACCGTTTTCGTTGCCACCGACCCGGTCGATCACAACACCCCCGGTTATCTGACCTGGGAGCAAATCCGTAACCTGGCCGCCGAGGGCGTAACCATCGGCGCACATTCCAAAAGCCACGCTCACATGGCAAAACTCTCGGCCTCCGAGGCGGCGCAAGAAATCGCAACGGCCAATGCCCGCTTCCAGGCGGAGTTGGGCACTGTCCCAACACTGTTCGCTTATCCTTATGGCGAGGCCAATGCTGGCACTCAAAACCTCGCCGCGCAGACCTTTGAAGCCGCATTTGGCCAACATTCCGGCGTCATGACCGCCGCTGACAACCGCTTTTTCCTGCCGCGCTTCGCCTTAAACGAAACCTATGGCAACGAGGACCGGTTCCGCCTGTTAATCAACACGTTGCCGATTCCTGCCACCGATGTCACACCCGCCGACCCGACACTCACCCGCAACCCACCACTGTTCGGATTCACCGTCGCCGACGATGCCATCTCTTTGCGGGGTATTCAGTGCTATGCCTCCAGCGAAGGCGAAACCACAACCGAAGTTCTAGGACGCCGGGTCGAGGTCCGTCAGGCCCATGGGTTCAAGGGCACACGCGGACGCATCAACTGCACCCTGATGGGGCCGAATGGCCGCTGGCGGTGGTACGGACGGATGTTTTACCTGCCCAAAGAAATCCGCCGCGATAACGCCCACGACGATTGAGGGGGAAAAGCGGGACAATCGCCCCGCCCTCGCCTTGACCGTTTTTATCCCGCCACCGACACCAGATCGGCCACCGCGACCATGGGCAGCCCTTGGCTCTGTGCAAAGGCTGCGAGTTGCGGGCCTTTTGCCATCGTCCCATCGGGATTGGTGACTTCGCACAGCACACCGGCCGGAGCCAAACCGGCACGGCGCATCAAATCCAGCGTCGCTTCGGTGTGGCCTTGACGTTTAACGAGTCCTTGGGGGTGGGCCGCCAATGGAAAGACATGCCCCGGACGGGCTAAATCTTCGGACTTGGCTGCGGGGTTAATGGCGGTGCGAATGGTGGTCACACGATCCGCCGCCGAAACGCCGGTGGTCACGCCAGACGCAGCCTCGATGGAAACCGTAAAAGCCGTACCGAAAGCCGAGGTATTGTCTGTCGTCATCGGTGGCAAGCCAAGCGCACGACAACGATCGGCAGGCAGAACCAAACACACGATACCCGACCCTTCGCGAATCAACAGCGCCATTTGCGGCACGGTCAGGGTTGTGGCGGAAAAGATCATATCGCCTTCGTTTTCACGGTCCGGATCATCGACCACGACAACGCCACCGCCAGCTTGCAACGCCGCAACGGCACGCGCCACACGATCACCAGCCGTCACGGGATCAGGCGTACAACACGATAGGTTTGGGGAAATTGAGGTCATAACAGTCTGATTCATGGTTCTCACATGCTCCTTAAGCGGTGAGCCTGAATCAGGGCAATTCAGAGACTTCGCCGAAGGCCGACAGCCAACCACGAACGCGGATAACCCAGCCACGGGACTCCCGAAGGCCGGCTCATCTGCCTATCCTCTTCCATCCGGACTGTACCGTCGGCCCCGGTTTCTCACCGGATCTGCTGACCCCACCGCAGATTGCGGTGGGCGCTCGCGGGCTTTCCTCTTTACATCAGGATTACCGCCGGTCGGGAATTGCACCCTGCCCTGAGAACAAGCATATCTTGGGGACAACTATCGCGCCGTTATGACCCCGTGGTCAACCCCCACCCCTGGACGGAGCGCATCCAGCATGCGACAGTCTTGATGGTGTTTGTCTTTCCTTTTGTGACAGGAGTCCCTCACCCGAATGTCCGCACCGTTATCCGATTCGCATGTAGACGCTGAAGACCCACCGCAAGGTCCTTACCGCCGCTGTGTTTTGCCGGTTTCGGGAATGAACGATGCAACCGCCGCACATCGCGTCCGCAACCATTTGCGGCGCATGGATGGCGTGGTCGCGGTTGAGGTGGCGATTGGCCTGGAAAGCGTGACCCTGACCCTGGACCCAGATCGTGCCCCATTGCCCGAAGTGGTCCGCGAGTTGGCCGACTTGGACGTTGCGGTGGTTGATGCCCTGGTGGCGTTGTCCATCCGTGGCATGACATCCAGCGCCTGCGTGGTCCGGGTCCGTCATGCCCTGGAAGTAATTGATGGCGTCATCGAAGCCCAGGTCAATCCGGTTCTCAACCGCGCCGACGTCCGCGTGGTGGCGCCGACCCGTAATATTGACGCCCTGATGCTGGCGGTACGCCGCGTTGGGTACGGGGTCACACCCTTGGGTGAACACGGCGCCGTCGCCGATGTAGAAAGCGCCCGCAGCTATGGCAGTGGTGCCGGAGCCAACCGCGTTGAGTCCTTGATTCTGGGAATTGTCGGCGTTCTCACCATACCGCTATTGACGAATCTGGCATGGAAAGTCCTGATCGGCACTCCGTTGTTTGGCACCGCCTGGGCCTTCTTGTTGTCCTCGGCGGTTTTGGCTCTGGGCGGCGCCCGCTATCTGTTCGGAGCCTGGAACGCCCTTCTCAACCGCGACACAACCATGGATCTTCTGGTGGTTCTCGGCAGCGCCTCCGCCTACCTCTACAGCCTCGTTGCCTGGGTTGCGGTCGCCCCCATGGGACGGAATCTGTACTTTGAAACCGCTGCGACAATCATCGCCTTTGTGCGTTTGGGAAAATGGTTGGAAGCCGTAGTTAAGCACGGCACCACGCGTGCCATTCGATCGTTGATGGAACTCCGTGCGCAAAGCGCTCGCGTCATCCGCGACGGAAGCTTGGTTTCCAAACCCATCGATTCCGTGTTGATCGGCGACGTGGTGATGATCAAGCCCTATGAACGCATTCCCGTGGACGGCATCATTGTCCGCGGCGAAAGCACCGTAGATGCCGCGATGATCACCGGCGCGGGCTTGCCAGAAGACAAAACGGTAGGCGATGCCGTGACCGGCGGCACCATGAATGGTGGCGGCGTCCTGCATGTAAAGGCAACCTGCTTGGCCGCTCATTCGACCTTGGCACGCATCATTTCCCTGGTCGAGGAAGCCCAAGCCCGCAAAATCCCCCTCCAGCGTTTCGTCGACCATGTAACCACACTGTTTGTGCCTGCGGTTCTCGGCATCGCCGGGTTTACCTTGTTCGCATGGTTGGCCTTGGACGGATCGTTCTCCGAAGCAATTACCGCGTCGGTTTCGGTGTTGGTGATTGCCTGCCCATGCGCCTTGGGCCTGGCCGCACCGACCGCGCTGGTCGCCGGAACCGGTGCCGCCGCCAGAGCCGGGATTCTGATCCGCGACATTGACAGCCTGGAACGCGCCTACCGCATTGATACCGTCTTGTTCGATAAAACCGGCACCCTGACTGAGGGCAAACCCTTTGTCACCAACGTCGAGGCTCTGGATGGTGACGTATCACGCTTGCTGTACTTGGCGGCTTCGGCACAACAAGGCAACGAGCACCCCCTGGGGCGGGCGATTCTGGACTATGCGGACAATTATGGCATCGTGCCCGCCGCTTTGAAATCCTTCGAGGCCATACCCGGGCGCGGCGTACGTGCCGTGATCGAAGGCCACACCTCCATCCTGATTGGCAACCGTCCCTTGATGGACAGTCATGAAATCGCCATGGAAGTCGGGGACTGGCTCGTCCCCATGTTGGCCATGAAG
>JAFGWD010000208.1 GCA_016937315.1 Rhodospirillaceae bacterium | reverse complement strand
GTTCGTCGCCACCGCTCACCGATGTCCCAGCATCGCCTTCGCGGTGGCTCCTGCCATTGTATCCCTTGGCGACCAACGCAATTCGGCGGGATTTATGAGTTTACGTCCTAATTGTCAAAACCGACGTGCGGCACGGCATGACAGCCACCTCCTCGGGAACAGCTCTGAGGGTTTCGGTTGGCCTTTGGACATGAGCCGACCGCATTCACCAGATCAACGACCGATGCACACCCCATCTTGTGCAGAAGGTTGATCCTGTGCCCTTCGACGGCCTTGACGCTGAGCCCCAGTTGCCGAGCAGCCACCTTATTGGGCTGCCCTTGTAGGATGCACTGCAGTACCGCACGCTCACGCTCGGTCAGCGTCTCCAATTTACAACGGATACGTTCGCACAGCAGCTCGCACGAAAAGGCGTAGGCATCGCAGGAAATATGATGCTGAACCAGTTGAAGAAGAATCGTGTCATTGACCGGCTTCTCCAGAAAATCAGAGGCTCCTCTGTGCATGGCTCTTACCGCCATGACCACGTCGGCGTGACCGCTAATCATGATGATCGGCACCGTCCAGCCAAATTGCCGGATCCGTTCAAGAACATCCAATCCATTGACGCCGGGAAGCCGGACATCAAGAATGATGCATGCCGGACGGTTAATCTTGCCAAGATCTAGGAAAGACTGGGGATGTTGGAAGACTTCCGCCCGCAGGCTAACTGACCGGAACAGCGCGGCCAGAGACGCACTCAGACCGGGGTCGTCGTCAACGATGTAGACTGTGGCCTCACGCATAGCCCTGCCCTTCAACGCATCGGCATGGCAGTCGGATAGTAAAACTCGCACCCCATCCTTCCTCGGGGAGCACTTCGATGGCCCCCCCCAGCCTCTGCGCGAGAGTCCGCGCGATCGAAAGGCCCAGCCCCGATCCATTCTCCTTGGTGGTTACGAACGGATCGAAAATCCTCTCCCCCAGATCCTGGGGGACTCCGGTCCCCGCATCACGCACGGCAATGGCCACCGTGTTTTCTCCCTCGACGAAGGTGGCGATGAACAGTCGTCGTTGGTGCAGCGGAAGATCCTGCACGGCTTGAATGGCATTGGTCACCAGATTGAGAACGATTTGTTGCAGAATGGTCTGGTCGGCCTGTACTTGCGGTAGATAGGCGGCGAGTTGCAGTTCAGCCATGATCGATTGTTCGCGCATCGCCGGTTCAGCGAAACCGAGAACCGCACGGACCGCCGCGTTGACATCGGCTGAGCTTGCCGTGGGCGGCTTCCCCCTCAAAAAGGACCGAAGACTCTTGATGACGTCTCCTGCCCGGGCGGCTTCGGCACTGATGTTTTGCAGCACGTCTTCGAGTTCGTTAGCGCGTATGGCGCGGCCCCTGAGAGTATGGCGTGCCGCTCCCGCGAAATTCACGATCGCCCCCAGGGGCTGATTGATCTCATGCGCCAGCGCCATGGCCATTTCTCCGAGGGCCGCCTGCCGATCAGCCCGCAAAAGCTGCTCGACCAAAACCTCGGTGGCACGCTGCGCCTCGCGCCAAGGCGTATCATCAATGAACATCATAGTGTCCACGGAATCCTGATGGGCGCATCCGCGGCTCCGAAACCGATAGATCCGAAATATCCGGCGCACGCCATCATGACCGGTTGCCTCGCTCTCGATCGGTCCTGCGACATCGTCGGACGACGTCAGATGGTCGATGGCTTTCTGCGATACCGCGACAAGTCTCAGCACGTCGCCCTGAGAGTTTCCTTGCACATCGCCAGGCTCCAAGCCGGAAAAGCGATAAAATGCTCCATTGGCGAAAGAAATCTTCCCCTGCGTGGCGACCAGGAAGGCCTCGGGAAAATCAGCTGGGAAACAAGCGGCGGGGACACAATTGTACGGACCATCTTTCCCATCCCTTTCCGTGTCGCCCGATTCTGTCATCACGCCATTCCCATGCCCTGATCTGTCGTTCACCCCAGAACGTAAACACATAGTTCCCGTCAATTGCATTCGTCGTGTGCGGAAAAACCATTGAACGGCTGCACTCGCGATCTTTTCGCCAAATCTGCGTCACGTCTTCGCAAAATAGCCCCGTTATTTTGCTTCAACCGCTTCTGGTCTTGCCTCCACAGCGGCTTCTGCCATCGCACTCCTCCAGAAACCAACGCAATGAGACAAAAACCATGCGTTCACACCCAGGCAAAGCCGTCGCGAATTCACCCGCTGCGGCGACTCAACCACAGGCGACGCAGGGACATGAGAATCCTACCCAGGGTTTGATATCCGACAGTGCGCTTCCCTCTTTATGAAGTCAATACATGCACACTTATAGAGGTATGCTGATGTGGAATAACCCTTAAAAAGGTACACCCCCACCCTACTCTCCCCCCCCCTTACCCCCTTCCTCAAGGGGATATCCCCGTCATAACCAGGAATCTGGTGCCTCGGTCTATCGATTGCACCATCCCTCTGTTGGAATATCTGCTGCCATGATCGGGATGACACGTCTTTCTGATCGCTGATCCCTCCACCATAGTGAAACTCACCCGGAGAAATCCGGGTGTGCAAGTCTCTCAAACTGGAGGACATCGACATGGCAGTCGAAAAAGTGAACGCATCCAGCAGTCTGGCGGAAGTGGTCGACCGTATCTTGGATAAGGGCGTCGTGGTGGACGCGTGGGTGCGCGTATCCCTGGTCGGTATCGAACTGCTGGCGATCGAAGCCCGCGTGGTTATCGCCGGCGTCGATACATACCTGAAATACGCCGAAGCCGTTGGTCTTACCGCCGGGGCGCAGGCCGCCTGACCCAGTCCGGGCCAGGCGTGACCGGTGGAAGAGTGCTTGCCCTCAAGGCATCGTTCTTCCACCGGAAGTCGGCCGGGTATCAATGCCGGACCGATGGGTTGTTGCGTGAACAAGGAGAATCGGAACATGTCGTTGAACAACGAAATGAAAACCGCCGTTCACTCCCT
>JAFGWD010000207.1 GCA_016937315.1 Rhodospirillaceae bacterium | reverse complement strand
GCGCGGGATGCGTCCGAAGTTGTGTTTACTTCCGGGGGGACCGACGCACTCAATCTGGTGGCGCGTTGCTATGCACAGGCGTTTTTGAAGCCGGGTGACGAAATCCTGGTTTGCGAAAGCGAACATCATTCCAATATCGTGCCGTGGCAGTTGGCTGCCGCTGCGACAGGGGCGCATGTGCGCCCGATTCCCGTCACCGATGCGGGGGTGTTCGACTTTGATGCCTATACCGCGATGTTGGGGCCACGGGTCAAAATCGTTGCGGTGGCCCATATGTCCAATGTTTTGGGCACCATCATGCCGGTGAAGTCCATCGCCGCCGCTGCGCATGCGGTCGGTGCGATCATGGTTGTTGATGGCTGTCAGGGTGCGGTGCATCAGCGGGTTGATGTTCAGGATTTGGATGCGGACTTTTATGCCCTTACCGGGCACAAAATATACGGTCCCACCGGCGTTGGTGCCGTGTATGGCAAACGCGAGATTCTGGATACTATGCCTCCGTACAAGGGGGGGGGCGACATGATCGAAACCGTGACGTTTGAACGCAGCACTTGGGCGGAGCCGCCAGCCCGGTTTGAGGCAGGGACACCAATGATTGTCGAGGCGGTGGGCTTGGCGGCGGCGATGGATTATGTTGAAGCGCTGGGAATTGCCCACATTCATGATCATGAAACCGAGGTCTTGAACTACGCGACAGACCTGGTGTTACAGATCCCGGGGGTGCGGATTATCGGCACTGCGCCGGATAAAGGTGGCGTCTTGTCCTTTGTTGCCGAAGGGGCGCATCCATCGGATATTGCGATGCTTTTGGATCAGCGCGGAATTGCCGTGCGTGCGGGGCATCATTGTGCACAGCCGTTGATGGTCCGCATGGGGGTGTCGGCGACGACGCGGGCTTCGTTTGCGTTGTACAGCAGCCGTTCTGATGCGGAAGCCTTGGCGGAGGGCTTGGACCGTGCTTTGAAGATGTTGCGGTGAAGGTGGAGAACATGACGGAAGGCAATCGTTTTTCCATGGAGGAGTTCGTGTCTCAGGGGGAGACCGAGATCGGTCCTGAGCCTGAGCAAAACGCCGAGGATTGGCGTGATGAGACCATCGACGCCAGTTTTGAGGCAGAGGCCATGGGGGCCGAGGATCTGGTTGGACGGGCGGGGCTGCCGTTGCAGCCGGGAATGCCGCCGGTGGCGTCTGATGAGCCAATCATCGCGGCGCTGCGGGAGGTTCATGATCCCGAGATCCCGGTCAACATTTATGATTTGGGCTTGATTTACGATGTGTTGCGATCCGACGATGGCGATGTGAAAATTCGCATGAGTTTGACGGCTCCGGGGTGTCCTGTGGCTGGAGAAATGCCGGAGGAAGTGGCACAAACCGTGGCGCGGGTGCGGGGGGTTGGCATGGTTGAAGTCTATTTGGTCTGGGACCCGCCGTGGACGCCGGATTGCATGTCGGAAGATGCTCGTATGCTGTTGGACTATTTCTAAAAAGAGATGTCGTGATTTTGTTTTCTGGGGGAATGGTGTGATGGACGCGGTGGCGCAGGCGGAATTGGACGATCTGCGAGAGACGTTTGGCTTCCTGGATGATTGGGAAGAACGCTACGCCTACATCATCGACCTTGGCAAAGGGTTGCCAGAAATGGATGACGCCTTAAAAACCGAGGCAACCAAGGTGCGCGGCTGCACCAGTCAGGTCTGGATGGTTGGTCGTGAGCGCACCGCCGAGAACGGCTGCATGTGTTTGGACATCGTGGCCGACAGCGACGCGCATATCGTGCGTGGCCTGATCCGTATTCTGATCATGCTGTATTCCGGGCGGACAAAGGCGGAGATCATGTCAACCGATGCTGAGGGGTTCTTCCATGGATTGGGCCTTGATCAGCATTTAAGTCCCAGTCGGCGCAATGGATTGTTTTCGATGGTCGAACGCATTCGTGCGCTTGCTGCGTGATCCCCTGGTCCCTGTGCGGAGTTTCTCCATGTACACGAATGGCATCGTTGCCGATCATGCCGCGATCATGAAGTTCATCACTTTCTTCATGAGCCAAGCCTATAACTGGGCTTCCCTGTCCAAGGACCCATCGACAAAGGTCGGTGCCGTTGCCGTGCAAGGGGACCAAATCGTGTGTTCGGGTTGGAATGGGTTTCCCCGTGGGGTCAACGATGACCCGGTCCTGTTGAACAATCGCGAAGAGAAATATCCTCGGATCATCCATGCTGAACAAAATGTCATCACCAACGCGGCACGGGAAGGGATTCGCCTACGCGATGCCGTCTTGATCTGCACCCATCACCCCTGTCCGACATGTTCAGGATTGATCATCCAGGCGGGCTTTCGGTCGATTATTTTCGATGCCAAGACCTTCACGGACGACTTTCGCATGCGTCTCAAGACCGCGATTGCGGAGGAAAATTTCGCCAAAGCGCAGATCCCGGTGGTGGGTATTGACTACAAGCCGGATTAAGGGGGGCGACGTCGTTTGAGCGGGCTTTATTTTTCGGGGAAATAGGGGGCCGTGGTGGCGGAAACGTCCTGGGGGGAGAGTTCGCCCTTGCCGAATAAATACCCTTGGCCGAAGCCGATGCCGCAGGCTTGCAAAAACGCGAGCTTTTCCGTGTTGTCGACCATTTCTCCAATGGTTTCGACATTCAATTCATCGCAAAAAGATCCCATGGCTTTCATGAAAGCACGGCCACGTGTGGTGCCGATGGTGTTTTCAATGGTTGCGCCATCCAGCTTCACCACATCGACCGCCATCGCGCTTAAGTAATTGAAGCTGGCGGCCCCGGCACCGAAGTCATCCAGGCAGATGGGAACCCCTCGGTTGCGGAGGTGTTGAATATAGAGGTCGGCGCTTTGCAAATCTTCCACCCGAGCCGATTCCGTCAGTTCAAAAATCAGGCGATCTTTTAACCAGGGCTTTGCTTTCAGAAGGTCATCGACGCGCTGACGGTACCCTGGGTTCAACAGGGATTGGCCGGACATGTTGACGGCCATTCGTATCTGGTCTTGTCGCGGGTTGCGTTCCAGCCAATCAACGGTTTTCAGCATCACGGCAAAATCGAAGCTGGAGATCAGGCCGGTTTCCTCGGCAAAACAAATATAGCGGTACGGTGATTCTCCGTGTTTCCCCTGAAAGCGGCTGAGGACTTCATAATGATGCACACTGCCGTCAAATAGGCTGACGATGGGTTGGAACACGATCGAAAAATTCGAATGGGTAACGACATCGCGGAACATGGTCACAGTCTTAACCGCTTCTTCCGCTAGATCAGAAAAATTGGCATTCAGAGAAGAAAGCGTGAGTCCTTGTCCGGCATCTTCTTTGAACTGGTTGATGGCGAAGACGATGCCCTTGGCAAGGTCATCCGGGTCGATATCTTCCTGTCCAGAGATGGTGGCGGTTCGGACATCCACATCTTCACGGTTGGTGATGGTCTTCAAAAGACCCGCCAGTTCGTCACGCAATGCGTCAATGTCGGTAGTGTCGGAATGGACAAGCGCATATTTGCCCAATCCCATGGTGCCCGCTTCTTCTTGGCCGAGGGCTTGGGCGTGTAAAAAGGAACTGATGGCGAGGCGGATGTTGCGCTGTTCTCCGCGCCCCATTTCGCCAAACAGGTTTTGTAAGTCGGGGATTGAAATCAGGGACAACTTTGCATCGCGACGCCGCGCCATGGCTTCGTTCGCCATGTCGCAAAATGAGTCTGCGTCGTGAAACCCATCAGCATAACCCAATGCCTGTTCCAGGTAGGCGTTGGGCATCAACTTGAGGGCAAGGAAGAAGCGTGCCCCATCGTGTTCTCTGCTGCGGTCAGTGTAGTACCCGGCAATCTGGCAGATTTGGGACCGACGGTCAGGACGCTCCAGAGAAACATAAAGATCCTGGACGCGCCCAGATGATTTCTGTGCGCGGTGCAGACATGTTCGGATGACCTGACGTGCCGGGCCACCCATCAGGTCCAGGAAGTTCTGCCCAATCAAGGTCTCTGGTCCTTGCCCAAATAAAGCTTCGGTTAGGCCCCCAGCGAACAGGATTTCAAACGAGCTGGAAATTTCAAATAGGATTTCACCCCAGCAAAAAGAGAGGGATACAAACCGATCGCGTGCTGATTTTTCAACAGAGGGCAATCTTGTTTATCCTATGGGGGTCGCGTTCTCTGGTTGATGAGGGTGATTCCGGTTTTCCTGATGATCGACCGTATATAGGAGGATATTCTAAAGTGATTTCAACGGAATGTGTAGCTTGATGAGGTGCCTGGTGAGGGGGAGGGACGAAAAAAGGCGGCACAAATATTGTGTCCCGCCTTTTTCGAAATAAACCGATGGCTAATCCTGATGACTAGCGGCCCGCAAAGTTCAACAGGGAGTCGATATCCAACAGGATAAGGAGGTCTTCCTCCAACTGGATAACGCCTGCGGAAATATTACGCCAGCGCTGATCCAGAGTCGTGGGGTTGCCCTCTATGCGTTCGGTTGGCATGCTGATGACCGCGCCAACGGAATCGACCTTCAAGCTATAAAGTTCGGCGCCCTGTTCGACGGTGACGCACATGGGAGTTGTGCCTTCCGGCGGTGGCTTCAGATTCAAGCACTGCCGTACGTCCACAACCGTGACGATGCGTCCGCGCAAGTTTATGGCACCGGCGATTTCCGAAGGAGCCAGCGGAATATGCGCTATTTTTTCGGGGATCAGGATGTCTTGGACTCGTTCGACCGGAATCCCGAACAACTGTTTGGCCACATAGATCGTGACGAAGACCTGTTCGCTGGTTTTCGTCGTCGTGACGCTGTGGCGTCCCGGAGTGGTTGTCGTCAACTGGTTCATCGCAACAAAGCCATTTCGGTTAGGGCGAGGAATATTCGCGGTTCGTATGGGAACACGGTGTCGTATCCACGTTCCGACACTTTCAATTACCCGATACTGTCGCGATTTTGTCAACCGGAAAGCGGAAAAATTACTGATTTTCTGAGGGTTGGAGGGCGTGGAATGGAGGTGATGTGGGGGTGATTGAGGCGTTGGGATGTGTTCGATGCGCTGAAAAGGGTGAGAGGAGATATCTCAGGCCGCTTCAATGGGATGTCCCTTTGCAAGGGAGGTGAAACCAGCGAGCCCCGTGCCCCAGGTTGGTATCGGTCAACAATTCTTGACGTGGTTGCCTTGAAAAATCTTGCGTGGTTTCGTCGCGTGTGCATTGATTTGGGCAAAGCGGAAAACCGCATATTCCTCTCCTGTGGTGAAAACGATCTGTCCATGGCGTCAAAATCGGGGGAACCCGAATGAACGTCTTTTGATGATGAAAAAAGCGGGAACGAGGAGTCTCTAACTATGCAAATCGAACGCCCCTATGCGCTGTTTTTGGGGGATGCGCCGGATCAGTTGGCAGCAAAAACTGCGGACGGTATTGCTGTTTGGCGCCCGGACTGGTGCGTTGGTCAGGTGCGTCTGCCCGAGTGTCG
>JAFGWD010000206.1 GCA_016937315.1 Rhodospirillaceae bacterium | reverse complement strand
GGATTCGGCGTTCACGCCATAGGCCAAGCCGCGTTTTTCCCGCACTTCGGCGGTCAGGCGAGAGGAAAATCCGCCGTCGCCCAAGACGTACATCATCACCTGAAACGCATGCCAATCTGGGTCATTGCGTGCTGGCCCGGACTGCACAAAGAGGGCTGTCGCCTGTGGCACCGGCATGGAAACCGCGAGGATGCCGCCGGTCAGCTTAGGCGCGGCATGGGGGATTGGGGGCAAGGGTGATGTGGCGGGCAAATCACCAAATGTCTGATCCAACAGAGGCCCAAGCTCAGCGGCACGGATATCGCCAACCACACCCAGGATCAGGCGGTCACGGGTGAATCGCGTGCGGGCAAAGGCCTTCAGGTCCTCGGCGGTGATTGCGGTCAATCCGGCTTTGTCGCCATCGGTGGGACGCCCATAGGGATGATTGGGGAACAGAGCGGCGAACAGAGCATCGGCGGCGCGTGCGGAGGGGCTTTCCTGGCGTTGTCGCAACCGGGTCAGAAAAGCGGTCCGCATGCGCTCCAGTGGGGCATCATCGAATCGCGGCTGAGTCAGCGCCAAACGCAGCAGATCAAACGCCTCTCCCCGATGGATCGAAAGGGTTTCTAAGCGGCCGGAAAAACTGTCGCGAGCGGCGGAGAATCCCATGGAGATGGTCAGTGCGTCCAGGCGTTCTTGAAACGCTTGGGAGTCGAGGTCTCCCGCGCCTTCGTCCAACATGCCGGAGGCAAATTCCGACAGCCCGGTCTTGTCCGCTGGGTCAGCCGCCGCGCCACCACGGAAAATCAGAGACACCGCAATCATCGGGTTGGTGTGGTCTTCTACCAGCCAAGCGGTTATGCCTTTGGGCGAGGTGACGACTTGTACTGGGGCGGCGGATGCGCCACCGGGGAAAATCCAGATACAGCATAATACCAGTACGGTGATCAGGCGGTTCATGGTGTGGCCTCCGGCATCAGAATGCCTTGGGCATAAGGCGTGGTCAGGCGAGTTGCGGCGCCCTGGATGTCGCTTGGGGTGAGGGACGCCACGGTTTCGGCAAAGTCTTCGACGGTGGCGATGGAACATCCCACGGCAAGCGCCTGGGCTAAGGATTGCGGCGCAGCGAACAGATCGTCACGAGCGAAAACACGTGCCGCCAGCATGCGGTCTTTTACGCGGGCGAGTTCATCGGTGGTGACGCCGTTCTTGGCGATGGTGGTGATTTCATGCGTTACCGCTGCATCCACATCGGCGGGTGATTGCCCTGGCAGGGGCGTCACGGAGATGGAAAAGCTGCCCGGTCCTAACGCCAGTCCGTGATACGCCGCAGAGACACCGACCGCTTGCGTGTTGGTGAGAACCAATTTGCGGTACAGGCGGCTGGATGTGCCGCCGCCCAGGATGTCGGCCAAGGTGTCCAAGGCCGCGCCGGTTTTGGCGTCGGCGGTGGCGCAGCTGGGTACGATGGTGGTGCGGGTCCACTGTGCCTGTCGAACCTGTGGTGCGGAAAAGGCGATTCGGATGTCTGCAGGTGGCGCTTCTGGACTGGGACGCACGCGCCGAGGCGTATTTGCGCGGGGGATGGAGCCAAAGGTTTTTTCCGCCAGTTCCCGCACCCAGGCCGGGGTCACATCGCCCGCGACAAACAGAATCGCGTTGTTGGGGGCGTACCAGCGTTTGTGAAAGGTCAGAGCGTCGGCGCGTGTCAGGCCCTGGATTTCCGAATCGAAGCCGCCGATGGGGCGGGCATAGGGGTGATTCATCCACAAGGCCATGGACAAGCGTTCCGCAAGCATGGCACCGGGTTGGTTCTCAACGCGTTGACGGCGTTCTTCCCGGACCACGTCGCGTTCGCTTTGGAAGTCGGCCTCGGAGAGTTTCAGATGCGCCATGCGGTCGGCTTCCAATTGCATCACCAAAGGCAGGTGCGGGGCGGCGATGTGCTGGAAATAGGCGGTAAAGTCGCGACTGGTCATGGCGTTGTCGACGCCGCCGTGTTGGGCGACGATTTTCGAAAAGGCACCGGCGGGGACGCTGGGCGTGCCCTTGAACATCAAGTGTTCCAGCAGGTGAGCGAGGCCGGTCTTGCCGGCCGGTTCATCGGCGGCTCCGACCTTGTACCACACCATGTGGCTGATGATGGGGGCACGGTGATTTTCGACGACGACGACGGTCAGGCCGTTTTTCAAGGTGAAGACGTCGGGATCGAAGACCTTGGCACTGGCTATGTGTGGCACCAAGGTGACAGCAAGCCCCATGGCGATAGCCATCAAACGGGGGCAATGCGGCATGCGGAAACGCATCCGGCATATTCCTTCGGACAGAGGTCAGCGATGCGGCCTGGGCGGGCCGTCGCGTTTAGAAAATGCCTTCCAGGAGGGCCTTCGAACGGCGCTGGATTTTCGGCGGCTCGCCTTCGGAAAGCGAACGCCCAAGTGCCATGTTCTCGCGCAGACGTTTGGATTCCTGGACGGCATCAACCTCCGTTCCCTTGTAGGAGCGGTCTTCCCAGAACACCAAATAGTCGGTGAAGGATTCTTTTTCCAGTGCAAGGGTAGAGGTTTCACGATCCACGGTTTCGCGGATGTTGGCATCGGCTTCGTTGGCACCCGCCTTCATCAAGACGGTCTTTTCTCCAGAGCTGAGGCTGGAGTCGGCGGCCAGCTCACGGGCATAAACCCGTGGGTTTTTCGACGACCGTCCCAAAAGCGCATCCTTCGCACGGTCACGTTCGGAGCCTTCTTGTGGGCGCACCGCGCCAGGTTGCGGTGGCAGAAGAGCAAAGTCCGGTGGGATCGACAGGGGCGCACGCGACAACACGGTAAATTCATCCGGGGCTTCCCGGTTGAAGCCCAGTTGCTGCTTTACATCGCCGCAAGCGGAGAGGCCGAGGCTTGCGGCCAGCACAAGGACGCAGCCCCCCAGGC
>JAFGWD010000205.1 GCA_016937315.1 Rhodospirillaceae bacterium | reverse complement strand
GTGCCAACCACGCCCCGCCAAATCACGCCAAATCCGCGAATAGGATGCCGCGACCAGATAGCGCAGATCCTCCGCCACACCTCCCCCCAAGCGCTGCGCCCCTGCCGCAACAATTCGATCCCGATCATGTTCCAACCACGCGCCCGAAGCGCCATCAATCAGAACCTGATTCGGCGTTTCCTCTGTCTCATCATCCTCAGGACGCTCAATCTCACGCGCTAAACACCGTTCACGCCAAGGCAGACACGCCGACAGACACCCTCGCGCCCGAGGCCAAATTGTATCCGGCCCGCTATCTTCACATCGCACCACCCAATCAAAGCGTCGAGTGACTCCGCCATCCACGACGTCAACCCCTTGATCCTGTGGAAGAATCCTTTCTGGCCAGTGTCTTGCCACTTCGGCTTCGGCTTCAATAATGGTTTTCAGGGACTCCAACAGAGTCTCGGGGGCCTCGACCAAAGCCACATCGGCGATCCGCATACCTCGTTCATATCGGGGCGACAAATGCGGGAAACGCGCCGCAATGTCCTGAAACGCAACATCCTCAAAGTCATGACCATACCGTCGCCGCACGTCATGAACCGCCCAACCTGCGGCATACGCATGTGCATGACGGTAGAGCGTCACCACATCCGTGCTGGCCACGGTGAACGGCATGGCAGCCGCCAAAGCGGCAAACGCCGGACGCGCCATGGAAAGAAGCCACGCACGATCTGCCGCAATGGTTTCCATCGCCAAGGGGCGACTGGCAGCAATCGCCCGCAAGACCCAAGCCGCGAATTCCGGATCTGCGGCAACGTGCAAACCACCGCGCACCGCATTGCCCAATATCAAAGACGGCAAACTCAGCAAATAACCTGGCAGAGCCAGAGGCTCCACCGCAAAATCACGAATCACACCACTACCAGGATGCGGATTGAGCCGATCCCCCCGATACCAAACCACACGATGTCCGCGTCGCGTCAGAATGGCCGCGATAAAGACCGCTTCCACATCACCGCCAATCACCGCCACATCACAACACGCCGCAGCATCCAGCGGCTGTGTCAAATCTGGAAACGCCAGTCCTTCACGCATATGCATCCGCATCCACACCATCTTTTATGCAAGGCTCAGTTGGTCGGCCAATCCATTGCCATGTCATCGAAGCCGCACGGATGAAACACCACTACGGGAAAAGACACATCTGCAACCGGCGACATAACCACAGCAAAATCCGGTTCACGTCCGGGCGGAACACCCGCCAACATCGCCACATCCGGCAGTATCCAGGCTATTCCCAGGCTCTGTTCGATAACATGCACAAGAATGCGTGCAACAGGTTCCGGCATCCCGGCCACAAGCACCCGAAGGGGCCGCGAGAAGGGAACATAAACCTCAGCCGCCTGGCCAGACAAGAGCGCCGACCGCGACGGCGTGAGTTCAGCAATTTCCGCCGCAAAATCATCTTTCAAGCAAAGGATCTGCGCCAGGGCCGCATCCTCCAAAACCTCCGTTTCCTTGACCGCCCGCAAGGCAATTTCGATCAAACTCGCCACGGCGGACAACCGCATAAACCCCGCCGACCCCGCAGATCCTGCAAATTTGTGGACAGTCGAAATCAAGGCCGCAACGTCATCCAGCACCACAGGAGCAGCAAGGACCGTTAAAGACTCGCAAAAGGCCTCTCCCTTCGGACGCATCGTCGTCACATAGCCCTCGACCACGCCGCGCAAATCACCCAAATCACCCTCCAGTTTTCACATGGTCATCCCACAGGTCTCGTAACTTTTCAGAAAGAGACAAGGGATCAAACGGCTTGGCAATCTCCCCAATAACTCCGGGAAGATTTTTGCCAGACCGTTCATTCATATCGCTACGGCCACTCATCAGAACCACAGGCACCCCATGTCCCTGCGGATGCACATGCAAAGCCATAGCCGTTTCCCAACCATCCATTTCTGGCATCGTCAGGTCAAGCAAGACCATCTGCGGCAACCAATTCGTCAATTCCTCAAGGAAGCTCCGCCCGTCCCCCCAGGCCCGTGCGTCAAAACCACCAACATCACGCAACGCAAAGCCAATGATTTCCCGGATATCAGGATCATCATCAACAAAAGCAACACGGCACAAAGGAAGCATGTCGAGCTCCGAGCACAAGCTGCAGACAGATTCGCATTTTGCAAAGCAAAATGCATCGGGCTGCGGTTCAAGGCTAGATTTTTTCCAATATCGTTTGGCGTGTACCCCCGTGAAATCCCTAACACCTTGTCAGAATTCACACCACGGCACAAAGCACAAAAACCATGGCACCCGATGTGCATGAGACACACAGAACAGCCAAACGGGGTCGATGATGAATACCGAGCGCAGCACCGCCGCAAGCCTAGCGCCACCCGTGGTCACATCCGCAGACCCTCTCGACCACTACCCCCTCCCAGCACTTCGGATTGGCGTGGACAAAAGCATCACCTATGCCAATCGCCCTGCCCTTGCCTTAAGCACCCGCTTACACGACGGCATGGGCACACTCCTTCCCGAACGCCATGAGACATACCTCGCCCATGCCATTGCGTCCCCCGAAGAAAACGTCGTTGCCTGCGCCCGTTTCTATGACTCAAACACGGTTTTGCAGTGGAGCTATCACCTAAGCGCAGACGGACACAGCGTCACAATGTTCGCGGCTGATGTGAAAACCCTGACACATCCGGCCAACGACACGCTCTCCTCGCAAGGCACCGCCGGCGCATCATCAACACGCGACCCTCTGTTGCATCGTTTTATCGAGCACGTTCCCGTTGCCGTTGCGATGTTTGACAGGAACATGCGCTATCTGCTGGTCAGCCGCCGTTGGCTGGAGGACTTCGACTTTTTACCGCGTAAATTGGAGGGCTTATGTCACTACGACCTGCATCACATCCCCGACGATTGGCGAGCACGTCATCGCCGCGCCTTAGCTGGGGAAGACATGCCACCTGTCGAAATTTCTTTTACACGGCCTGATGACGGACGGACGGAATGGCTCTCCACACAGGCCCTACCTTGGACACGAGACGACGGTGAAATCGGCGGTATTCTGATCTTCGCCCAGGTGATTACCGCACGCAAAGAAGCAGAAGCTGCCAAAGAAAGCCAACAAGCCCTGTTACGCCAGCAGCAAAAAATGGAATCCTTGGGAACGCTCTCCGGCGGTATCGCCCATGAAATCAATTCCCCCATTCAGTATATCTGTGACAACCTTGGCTTCCTGGAAAACGCCATTCCCGACCTCGTGACCCTTGTATCTTTGTATCACGAGACCCTCAGTCACGCTGACTTACCAGAGGAAATCCGGCGCCGGGTTCAAGACGCAGAACACGCCATCGACCTTTCTTTCCTGAGCTCCGAGGGAGAGAAAGCCGTTCATCAAGCCACATCCGGAATCCGCGCCATCAGCCGCATCGTCACCGCCATCAAAACCTTCTCCCACCCCGGACACATTGACCCTGTACCGGTCGATATTAACAGCGTGATTCGCGATGCCGTCGTGGTCAGCCGCAACCAGTGGAAACACATCGCCGAAATCGACGAAGACCTGGATGATTCTATGCCCATTTTCCTGGGCCATGGCGAGCAGTTGGGACAAGCCATCTTGAACCTTATCGTCAACGCCACGCAAGCCATTGAAGATGCAAATAAAACCGGACTCGGAAAAATCCGGTTACACAGTCAGGCCAAAGATGATCATGCGGAAATCCACATCGAAGACAATGGTGCAGGAATTCCCGCACACTTAATCGATAAAATTTTCGAGCCCTTCTTCACCACCAAAGCACCGGGACGCGGCACCGGACAGGGGCTAAGCATTGCACACACCATCATTTCTCGTGGGCACCAGGGGACGATACACGTAGAAAGTGACCCTGGTCACATCACGCGATTTACGATAAGCCTACCCTATAGAGTGACGAATTTGCCCGGTGAGGTTCAGGCATGACTCCCCCGACGCGGATCCTTTTCGTCGATGATGACCCCATGGTCCTGCAAGGCCTCAAACGCGCTTTGCACCGTCACCATGAGGACTGGTCGATGCGTTTCTGTGAAAGCGCCGAAGACGCATTCACAGAAATGAATCATATCCCCGCCGACATTGTTATCAGTGACCTGCGTATGCCTGGAATGGATGGCGTGCAATTTTTAGAACGGGTCGCATCCTTGTGGCCCAGCACCATACGCATCATCTTGTCCGGCCAAACAGAGCGCGAAACTCTGCTCCGCGCCATCGGTCCCGCTCCTCAATTTCTAAGCAAACCATGCAGTGCAGAACACCTGGAAACAGTGATTTCTCGGTCTCTACGACTGCGCCATATGCTGAATGACCCCAGTTTTCTCAAACGCATCGGACAATTACGTAACCTCCCCAGCCCACCGGGCATTTACTCACGCCTGATGGAAGCCATCCGCAACGACAAAACGCCTCTGGACGCTGTGGGCCGGATTATCGCCCAAGACATCGCCTTTTCCACGCGTCTGCTGCAAATCGCCAATTCACCGATTTTTGCGTTGCCCATGACGATTTCCAACGTTGCCCATGCGACACGTCTCTTGGGACTGGACACTATCCGCGCCCCGGCCTTAACCCATGGCTTGGTCTCTTCCCTACACGGCATTGACTTAGGAGGATTGCCCATAGAAGCTTTGTGGATGGACGGCATCCAGTGCGGAACCGTTACCCGACACATGGCCTTAAACATGCGTGCCCCGTCCGACATCGCCAATGAAGCCGCTCTGGCTGGCATGCTTCATGGCATCGGGCAATTGCTTCTGGCGATGAACGACCCCCGCCGTCACCGTGCAGCGCGAGCTGCCGCACAAGCCGGGCAGTTGAGTCTGACCGAAGCCGAAGAACGCCTCTTTGGCTTCAACCACGCACTGGCCGGAGGGTACTTATTACACTTATGGGGGTTCCCCGACGCCGTGGTTGAAGGCGTTATCGGTTGGCCTTTCCCATCCAAAATTAATGCTCTGCCCAACCTACCAACCACGGCGGACTTTGTTCACATCGCACGCGTTGCCATGCAGTTGGACAGACAAGGCAGCGACCTGCCGATTGAGGCCGATGACCTGGAAGACAGCGGCGCGGACGTTGCAAGGTTGGTTGCTTTCGGTGCACAAAATAGCCTGCCGCAATGGATCCGCAGTTGTCCCCACCTGGGCCACCGTCCCCTACCATAAAACACCTGAACAGTTGATTTTGTGTGCGAAAGCCGCCACTTTTGGAGCCGGGGGCCGCCATCAGGCTGCCAAGCGCCGGAGGATCTTTCCAAATGAATCAATTGTTCATCGTCTCCGTGGTTTGCCCAGACCGCACCGGGCTGATCTCGGCAATATCCGAATGCCTGTTCGACTTAGGGGCGAATCTTGGCGATGCCGCTTTTGCTGTTCTGGGGCGGGGTGCAGAATTCACGGCAGTTTGCGACATCTCTGACGAAATCACGCCCGAAATTGTCGAAACAGCATTGAAATCCCTACCAGAGACCTCGGGAGGAAGCGTTTCCGTACGGACCTTCACATTCGAGCCCGAGCAAGACCATACCGGACTCACCACCCATGTTGTCGAAGTCGGCGGAGGAGATCGTCCCGGTTTGGTGGCACGCCTGGCAGAAGTGTTTCAGCAGTACGACGCCAATATCGTCCGCCTCAACAGCACCCGCAGCGGGCGGGGGGAAAGCGCATCCTACAGCGTCAAAATTGCGGCACATATTCCAGAATCCAGTTGCGAATCCTGCTTGAACACGGTGGTCAATACGGCTGGAGAATTGGGTCTGTTTTGTCGCATCAACCCGGCATAAATAACACCGTATTATATGAATGACCTACACGACGGGACCGGATATGAGCATCAGCGCCGTCCGGTTCACCGTGAAACGGCGCACCCCGACAACCCGCAAAACATCGTCTCGACGAAACTCGGCAATGATGCGGCTGGCGGTTTCCGTAGTGGTGCCCAGCATCGCACCAATATCCTCACGTGAAAGCATCTCGAAAGAGGCTTCACCATCCGATAACAACAGCAAAAGCCGCGCCACACGAACACGAGCACTGCCTGTAGACAAAAGCGTCAGCCACTTATCGGCTTCAGCAACAGAGGCATGCCAAAACGCCATCAACTGACGGTGCAAGCGTGGCGTTTCCCCTTCAATACGCTGCAAAACCTCGCACGAAAGACGACAAACCGAAGTCGGCCTCAACGCCACCGCTTGATGCTCGCAATCCGTACCCAACAAAGCCTCCAGGGCAATCGCCGTACCGCCGCGCACCAGCCGAACAATACGCTGGCTACCATCGGGAAGGAATTGTTCCAGCTTCACCAAACCATCGCGGATCATGAACACCGCCTGTCCCGGGTCTCCCTGACGGTAGAGAATGTCCCCTGGGGAGAATCCAACATCAATAATCTGTAACTGCCCAAAACGCGTCAATTCTTCATCACTCAGATCGCGAAACAATGCGGTGTCACGGCACAAACAAACACGGCACGCCTGTGCGAGTTCTGTTGTCCCTTCGAAACGCGATTGATCCACCGTGATGCTCCCCATATCCAGCAGAGCTCGATACCCTACCTTTGCTCTGTTCTTTTTGCCCGTTTTTTGCAATTTTGTCGCGTTCTCGTAGCTCTCTTCCAGGTTTTTTCCGTTTACCCAGGAACCAACGCATGATCAGCCCCGACCGCCGTCTCTCCGTCGCCCCCATGATGGACTGGACCGACAGCCTCGACCGCCGCTTCCTGCGCCTGATCACACGCCACACCCTGCTTTATACGGAAATGGTCACGGCACAGGCATTGATTCACGGTCATGCCGCAACGCTTCTGGCCCACCATCCCATCGAGCACCCCCTGGCCCTGCAACTGGGTGGAGGCGACCCCACCTTGCTGGCCGAGGCCACACGTATTGCCGAAGGGGCTGGATTTGTCGAGATCAACCTCAACGTTGGCTGCCCATCGGATCGAGTCTCCGCCGGACGTTTTGGCGCGTGCCTGATGACTGAACCCGATACCGTGGCGGCCTGCATCGCGGCCATGCTCC
>JAFGWD010000204.1 GCA_016937315.1 Rhodospirillaceae bacterium | reverse complement strand
TGGGAGTGGGAGACAGTACCGTGATTTGGTTCGCGCAGCGTGTGGGGCGCGAGGTGCGCTTGATCGATTATCTGGAGGCGTCCGGAGAAGGCCTGCCGTATTACGCCAAGGCGCTCAAGGACAAGCCCTACGTCTATGGCCGCCACATCGCGCCGCACGATATTGAGGTGCGTGAACTGGGGTCTGGCAAAAGCCGCCGCGAGACCGCGTTAAAGCTGGGGATTCGGTTCGATGTGGCCCCGGCGCAGAGCCTGGAAGACGGCATCGAAGCTTCCCGTGCCTTGATCCCGCGCTGTTGGTTCGACGAAACGAAGTGTGCCCGTGGCATTGAATCGTTGTGTCAGTACCGCCGCGAGTGGAACGACAAGACCAAGGACTTCAAGAACGCGCCGCTCCATGACTGGACGTCTCATGGAGCCGATGCTTTCCGCTATGGGGCGGTGATGCGGGACGCGGGCCACTTGGGCCGTCATCCATTGCGTGCGGCATGTGATTTCCCGATCTTGGGGTAGTGGTTGCTGTGTCTCAGTATCCCACGTCTGGTTTTCGCACTGGTGGTAAGTTCAGGCCTAAGGGCAGTTTGGGGTGATTGTTGGTCTCGGTTTCCGGGTCTTCGGCCCCGCGATAGTAGGCCGCGTCGATTTGTTCTTGGGTCAGATTGCGCGTGCCGGTCAAATCGGTACCGGTTAAGTCGACACCATCAAGAACGGCTCCGATCATTTCCGCCCCGATCAGGACCGCTCCGGCAAGGGATGCCCCGGCAAGGTGGGCATAGGAAAAATCTGCGCCCTCTGCATGGACCCAAGTCATGTTGGCTTGTTCTAGATCGGCGTTGGAGAGGTTGGCTTCAACCATTTGTGCCTTGCGGAGATCGGCTTTTTGTAAAGTGGCAGAGTCCAGGTGTGCGCCGTTCAATAAAACGCGTTGCATGCACGTGCCATCCAGTGCGGCATACCCCAAAGCGGCGCGGTTGAGGTTGCAGCCGGTCAACGTGGCTCCGGTAAACTCGGCATGTTCGACGACGGCGTCCTCTAAAATCGCCCCGTTCAAGTCGCAGTCCCAGAACTTGGCCTCGCTGGCCTGGATGCGGGGAGCACGGACTTCCGATAAGTCCGCGTCGGGCAAGGTCGTGCGGATAAGGGAGGCGTCCGATAAGTCGGCACTGCGAAGATTTGCGTATGCTAAGTTTGCTTCATTCAGATTACAGCCGATGAGCTTGGCGCTACGTAATCGTGTGCGTGCCATACGGGCGCGTTTCAGAGAGCTTCGAGACAGAGATGCCCCTTCCATGTTGGCATTCTCAATTTCCGCACCGTCGAGAATGAGGTCGGAGAAGTCTTCTCCCTTGAGTTCCACGCCATTGCGATGCAGCCAACCGAGGGCTGCCGCTTGCCCCATCTTGCGAGGGATGCCCCGTGCCTCGCCAAGAGACCGGAGTTTTGCTCCGGCTAAACCCATACGTTTTCCTTCACGGAACGTGTTCCACTTCCCCGGACCACCGAGAATCACGAAGGCCGCCGTTATAATCGCGGCAATGGCAATGCCGCCGGCCAAAATGCCACCCATTTCGTCGCTGGTGAGAAGCGCTGCGTGCAGGGGAGGGGCGTCGGCAAATGCGGGCCATACCATAGGGGTATCTGTGTTCGCGTGCGGTGGTGTTGTGGATGTTAGTGCTATCCATGATGTCATTGACGAAAGGCCTTTCTTCTTTGAGGAGGGGTGGGGCTTCGCCACGAGGATGCAAGTATGGACATGGTCTCCCAATCCCTTCATTCTGGAACCATGCGGCTGATTTGAAAAGAAGAAATCAGCCCACACGGAGGTTGGAGCGAAAGCGCCTGGTTTTAGCGTTAACGCGTTGACTTTCGGGATGTTTCAATGCTCGACTGGAAACTCAGAGACGACCTTGTGACGACCAGGGGATAAGGCCATGACAACGACGCCGACCACAACCGAAACACCGCGAGTGGACCAAGATGTGGAGAGTGAGGATGTGACCGTGCAGAAGGAGGACCTGTCTCTGAACGAGGCTCCCACATCGGGGAGCCTCTTGGAGGCAGCACCGGTGGTGGCTCCAGGGGGCCGTACTATACCACGCCTTGATGACACGGTCGTTGCGGATCGGAGGTTCAAGCCGTCTCTGGATGAACCTGTGCCTCCAGCACCGGAGGCTGATAAAAAACCGACATGGCCATGGAAACTGGGTCTGGGTTTCTCCGCGCTGTGGTTGGGCGTGGTCGGGTATTCCTTATACGAATCCGGGTTTCCAACGTTGTCTGGTGGGTCCAGCCTGATTCCTTGGGAGCTTGCCGCCTTTTCCGCCGCTGTTGCGTTGCCGGTTGCCTTGGTTTGGCTGGTTGTTGCCTACCTTGATCGTGGACAGCGGTTTGAGTGTGAAGTGGCGGAATTGCGCGGTTTAATGCGGCAAATGGCCTATCCTTCCGGTGCTTACGAGGCGCGGATTAAAGCCATTTCCGAGTCTCTGCGAGCACAAGCGCAGGAACTCAATGACGCATCGCACCGCGCGGTGCAACAGACCGATGGTGTGCGTTCTGCTTTGCTGCGCCATACCGAGGATCTGAATGCGGTGGGGACTCGTATTGAAACCGATACGGCACAGGCCGTGGAGGTGTTCGGTCACCATGTCAATCAGTTGCGTGTGGCGGCCGATGGCGCG
>JAFGWD010000203.1 GCA_016937315.1 Rhodospirillaceae bacterium | reverse complement strand
CAGGTCATCGTCGATCCCGCACGTCTCTCGTCCTATCGCCTGACGGTTTCCGATGTCCTGTCCGCCCTCCGCGCCGCCGACATTTCGACCAGCGCTGGACACGTCAACGACGGCAAACGGCGCTAGTTGGTGCGTGTGGACGGCACACTGATCACACCGGAACGTATTCGTGCGGTTTTGTTGCGAAGCGAACGGGACACCTCCGGTGATCGCACCGCTCGCCTCACGGTGGGCGATGTCGCCCACGTTGACTTTGGCCACAAGCGCCCAACCATGGTCTTACGCAGCCTCGGTGACCCAGCAATCAGCTTGTCGCTTTTGGCGGAAACCGGCACCAACGTAATGACAACCATGGACCGGGTACGCAACACCATCAATGAGATGAACGCCACGATTTTGCCGCGCCAAGGCCTGCATCTGCGCTTGGTCTATGACCAAACTGATTATGTGAAAAACGCCATCAATCTGGTGGTGCAAAACATCTATATCGGCGGAGCCTTAGCCGCCTTGATCCTGTTCATCTTCCTGCGCTCAGTCCCTGCCACCTTGGTGGTGTCTCTGGCGATTCCGATTTCGGTGATCGGCACTTTTGTCGGCATGAACATCCTGGGCCGATCCTTGAACGTCATTTCCCTGGCTGGCTTGGCGTTTGCCGTCGGCATGGTGGTGGATGCAGCGATTGTCGTCCTGGAAAACATTTTCCGCCACCGCGAGGACGGTCTGTCGCGGGCACAAGCTGCGGAAACCGGTGCACGACAAGTCTGTGGCGCGGTTTTGGTCTCCTCCTTAACCACCATCGTGGTGTTCATCCCCTTGTTGATGATGAAACAGGAAACCGGCCAATTGTTCCGCGATATTGCGGTCGCCATTGCCGTGTCCGTCGGCCTTTCCATGGTGGTGGCAATTACCGTCATCCCGGTTCTAGCGCGACGCCTTCTGGGTCCCGTCAACAGCATGCGTAAGCCCCTCTCCCTGCCGTTTTTGGATGCCTTCGGAACCGCCTTTTCTGATCGTTTGAACCGACGGATCACCCACATCACAGCCAGCCGCAAGGCGTCCGGTCTCACCATCCTCATCATCACCACGGCTTCAATTGCCGTCAGCGTTTTGCTGATGCCAAAGCTTGAATACCTACCTGAGGGCAACCGCAATATGGCTTTTGGATCGGTACGCCCACCGCCGGGATATAACCTGAAGACGACAATGTCGGTTGCCGAACGCATCGAAACCGCCGTGCGCCCCCTGTGGGCACGCGACACCGGGCGAGAGTCCCCCCCCGGCACACCACCCAAGATCGAAAGCTTTTCCTTTAATGCGTTCGAAAGCGGTTATATTGAGGTGATGGCGACTGCTGTTGACCCGTCCCGCGTCGCCGAACTCATTCCAGTGATGCGGGCTCCGATTTTCGACGAACCCGGCACTTATGGCTTCATGAGCCAACCCTCGCTGTTCAGTCGACGCTCTGGCAGCGCACGGGCGATCTCCGTAGAGGTTTCGGGCGACGACTTAGAAAGCATTGCCGCCGTCGCACGACGTCTGGCCGCCACCATTGAATCGGTTTTCCCGCGCCGCGCCGGGTTCCAATTGCAACCTCGACCCGGTTTGGAATTGGGAGCACCAGAAGTCCGCCTGTTTCCCGACCCGGTACGCCTGCGCGATGCCGGGGTCAGTGCCAAAGATTTCGCCCACGCCATTGACGTCTTCAACGACGGCATGCGGGTGGTTGAAGTCAACGTTGGAAACCAGCGCATCGACCTGACGCTAAAAGGCCCGGACAACGCCCAAGAAGCCACCCAGGACATCGCCAAATTACCCGTGGTCACACCCAGCGGCACCGTGGTTCAAGCCAAGAGCCTCGCCGATATCGAAGTGACCGAGGGGCCTACGGAAATCCGCCATATTGAAGGCCGCCGCACCATCACCTTGCAAATTCGTCCGCCAACTTCGGTCGCTCTGCAAACCACCATTGAACGCCTGAAGGCCGAAGTGATCGACCCCATCGCACAGGACCACCTGCCCGAAGGCATCCGTATCACGATCAGTGGCGTTGCCAGCAAACTGGCTGACACCTGGTCAGAGATGACCTGGCAACTGGGAATTTCCGCCGTCGTTGTCTATCTGATCATGGCCGCACTGTTTGAAAGCGTTCTCTACCCCCTGATCATCATGGCCACCTTGCCCATGGCTTCCGCCGGAGCCCTGGCATGCTTGGGGGTGCTCAACCTGTTCGTTTACACGCCCCTCGACATGCTGACCGTTCTGGGATTCGTGATTTTGATCGGCATTGTTGTCAACAATGCGATCCTTTTGGTTCACCAATCCCTGTTTCTGGCCCGCAAACGCAACCTGCCCATGGCCGAAGCCGTCGCCATCGCCACCCGGACCCGCATCCGCCCGATTTTCATGTCGACCCTAACCAGCCTGTTCGGCATGGCGCCCCTGGTTCTCTTTCCTGGCGCAGGATCAGAGCTTTACCGAGGCTTGGGTGCGGTGGTTCTGGGCGGATTGACCTTATCCACCTTTCTCACCCTTCTCGTGATCCCCGCATTGATGTGTTTGGTTGAACCTCTATCCCTGAAAAAACACACCGGAAAGGCGGCGTAAGATTATTCCCTTACCCCAAAAAATCACATACAAATGCCCTCATGATGGAGGAGGGGAACCGCCATCCAGATGGAAGTACCATGGATATTGAACAGCTACAAAACAACGCACGCCGCGCCAGCGCCCTACTAAAAGCCATGAGCAACCAGCACCGACTGCTAATTCTTTGCCAGTTGCAAAGCTGTGAACGTTCGGTTGGCGAACTGGAACGTTTGGTGGGATTGAGCCAATCCGCCCTGTCCCAGCACCTCGCTCGCCTGAGACGCGACCAGTTGGTGCGAACCCGCCGCGCCGCGCAAACTATCTATTATTCATTGAACGGCGTCGAAGCGACGGAGATTATCCGCACCCTGCATGATATGTACTGTGCCGCGCCTTATGTCCCAACCTGCGCGGTCGCGGAATAATCATACAGCGACGAAACGCATCACGCCGTCGGCACCGGTTATCTCGGCCAAGTGCCCGCGATAGTGTAGATAACGCACGTGCGCTAAGGCCTCGCCTGAAGCGATCACACGTTCATGGTCGCTCAGTCCGTCTTCAAACAAGACCCCCAGCATATCGATGATGCAACGTGGTGATGCACAGGCAGAAACCACGCGTTGCAAGCGCTCAGCATGGTGCGCCTCAATCTGGCGGATACGACGCCAGAGACCGTAAAAGGGGCGCCCATGAGACGGCAAGACCAATGTCTCCTCCGGCAAATCCAAAAACGGCCCGAAACTGCCCAGGTAATCGCCCAAGGGATCTCCCTCCGGCTCGGCAGGATAGATACTGACGTTGGGGGTGATGGTCGGCAGAATGTGATCACCGGCAATCAGCACACCCAAATCCGGCTGATATAGGCACATCATCTCTGGCGCATGACCGGGTGCCGCAATCAAGCGCCACATCCGGCCACCAATGGAAAGGCTCTCCCCATCGCGCAAACGATGCATCTGCGGCGGCACGGGCAGCACCTTTGACGCATAGGCATTACCCACCGCTTGCAACCGCGCCAACAGCTCCGGTGAATAGCCAAGGCGGTGATAGAACGCCATTTGCACATCAAAAAATGCCTGCGTCTGATCAATCGCCAGGGTGCGTGCCGTCGCCCACTCCACTAAGCTCATAAACAAAGGCGCACCATAGGTCTCGCACAACCACGCGGCTAAGCCGATGTGATCGGAATGATAATGTGTTCCAATGACCCGATGAACACGCCGGAAAGAAAAAGTAGAGGTCAGCACGGCTTCCCAGGTTTCGCGGGTTTCTGGCATATTCATACCCGTATCAACAACAGTCAGCCCCTCGCCATCCTCAAGAATCCACAAATTGACGTGGTTGAGACGATAGGGCAGCCGCATTCTGAGCCAATGCACACCGGGCGCAACCTCACGCACCTCGCCAGTACGCAGGACCGGGATTGGAAAATCCAAAGCTTGGAGAAACGACATGGGAACATCACTCTTCACAGGCGAAACGGCAGATATCAGTCTGCGCGTCACCGATGAGATTGACAACCCGTGGCACTTGGAAAATCGTCCTCTTGCCCTCGGCATCGACTTAGGGGGCACCAAGACCGAGGCGATTATTCTGGCCCCCGAAGGCACGGTTCTGGACCGCTGGCGCGTGGCCTCGGCAGTCGGCAACTATGATGCAACACTTCGCTTGATCCGCGACATGGCTGCGGATGCCCGCACCCGTTTTGGCCCCCTGAGCAGTATCGGCATTGGCATCCCCGGCACGCTTTCGTCCACCACCGGACGAGTCAAGAATGCCAACTCCACGTGGTTGAATGGCCGTGCCCTGCATCAAGATTTGATAACCGTCCTGGAACAGCCGGTCGCCATTGCCAACGATGCCGACTGTTTCGCCTTGTCAGAAGCCACCGATGGCGCAGGCATGGACGCAAAAAGCGTTTGGGGGCTCATCCTCGGCACCGGCGTCGGCAGTGGCATCGTCATTGACGGCCACCTATTATCCGGCCCCAACGCCATTGCCGGAGAATGGGGGCACGTCCCCCTGCCTTGGCCCACCGACACCGAACGTCCCGGTCCCACCTGCTATTGTGGCAAGCACGGCTGCATCGAAACCTTTTTGTCCGGTCCAGGACTCGCCGCCGACCATCGCGCCCACGGCGGAGAAGACCAAACCGCCTCCGCTATTGCTGCCGCCGCAACGAACGGAGACCCCATCGCCCAAGCAACTATGGCCCGATATCTCGATCGTTTAGCCCGTGCCACCGCCATGGTCATCACCATTCTCGACCCAGACGTCATCGTTCTCGGAGGCGGGATTTCCAATATCCCCATGCTCTATGAGCGCCTTCCCAACCTGTGGCCACGTTACGTGTTTTCCGATGACGTCAATACGCGCCTCTCCGCCCCACGGTTTGGAGACTCCAGCGGTGTGCGTGGGGCCGCATGGCTGGGTAAGGCGTCCCGGCAAAACACGGAATAATCTGCCCAGGCGGCATATTCTGCCGCACGGACAAGGACACAACATGTTGATTATTAACAAAAAATTAAGGCACAAAGATTGCGTAGAAAATCAGTTCGAAAACCCATGAGCAACCAGGAGCAAATCCTTGTCCCTGCCCGCGTTTCGGCTGCCCGAGGAAGACGCCCCGTTCGTCGCCCCCATGCCGCAGCCGCTATTGCTGCCCCCACCACCCGCCGCACATCCTGTGCGTGCGATGAGTCCGCGTGGGCTGGCATCCCTTGCCTTTACCCTTTACCTGGACGGCAGCCTTGACCTTGATGACTACCTGCTGCTGGGCTTTCCGCCAGAACTGCACCACGCCTTTGATCGTACCATCGGCGCCCTGACCGGCCAACGTGCTCGTCCAGATACGCCACGCGACATGATCCGCGAGTGGGAAACCCGCCTGCACGAACGCAAGGCTTCTGCCGCGCCGATCCCCGAGCTGACAGCCCGCGCCCGGCGAACCCTCGCCCTGCTGCGCTGGTTAGAATGCCCCGAACTGGGAAAGCCATAAGCCGGAAAGAAGCCCAACCTTTCGCATCACTTACGTTATCTTTTCCATCAACTGAGTCCTCATGTCTTTCCCGCCTACGATCTTCTCCACCACGATGAACAGCCCTTTCCCACTGGACTGCTTTTGCCAAAGAGCACCGATCGTACGTTTCTCGGCCGTATCGGGACCATCGGCGATATGGGCACCTTTGTATTCGACCACAAGCAAACGGCCATCATCCATCTGGGCCACAAAATCGGGATAGAATTTATCCGTTGCCGTGGGTAGCCAGAACGAATTTGGGTGGCGAGCCACGTTGCGAATCCAGTATTTCAGGCCCGGCAAACTGTCAATCGCCTGAGCACACTGAAACTCCTCCCCTTCATCGGTGCCGTCGAAAGCAGGCACATGGTCCGAGCCGAGGAAATGCTTGCGGGGTTTCCACCGCCCGCGATACCGGCGTTGGTCGAAGTACATACCATCACGGAATGAGAACGCCTCATCGAAGGAAACCTGAACACGTGCCTCGGGCGCGAACAAGTAGTGTTGATAAACACCACGCCGTTCCTGTTGGCGAATTTCGGCCAGCTTATCGCGCACCTTGCGAGCCAGCAGGAACTTGCAGCGCATCAACGCAGAGATGTGCATGCCCCGATTGGTGATGAGGTGTCCTATGAGATCACGAAGCCACTTCAGCAACTCGCTTTGATGGATATCCGGCTGGCGCACCTGCCGATCCAGCCACAGGACGAGGGCTTCCGGCGTCCAGCCATCCACATCAATATCAAGGGCGAGTTGCTCTTCCTCGTTGGCGAACTGATAGGTCACCTGATTGCCATCAATATCGATCTCGAAGCTACGCGCTGTTTCACGGATCGAGAATTCCTTTTCCCCCATACGCGGCGAGTGATGAAGCAGAGACCAGTCATGGAATTCCATGAATACGTCGGCATCGGCAAACTCCAGGGAGCCCTGGATTTCCGACATCAGGCGCGGAACCTGAAAGACCTCGTCCTGTTCGGCGAACGACAGTTGATCCTTGACCTCCGCACGGTACTTGGTGACGGCCTCGGTAAAGCCCTTGCGTTCGGTTTCAGGTAGAGCTTCGAGTATGGCTTTTTCGACTTCATCGTCAACCCGGCCCGTAACCGTAATTTCCACCTTACCGTTTTCGGTCTCGCGAACAGCGACCATGCTGGCGGTTTTCTCCGTGATGGTTGTCAGGACCTCCGGCGTTGCGGTGACGGTATGCTTAAAGGTCGGTTTGGGTTTTTCACGAGGACCGAACAGTCCATCTTGATCATCAAACTCCCGTTGCGCCGGCTCGATGTTGTCCAGCGCTTCATCCTCTTCGAATCCCATAGCAACCAGTTTGTCGGCCAGAGACCGGGCCGCCGCGCCAAAGGACGGTTCAGAGAGGTAGGCATGCGCCTTGTTAAGGTCGGCAGCCTTACGCCGCTTGGCATAGGGCATCCGCAGGACGCGCCCAAGAAGCTGTTCGACGTCCACCGCACTCTGGATACGCGAGACGGAGCAGAACACATAAGCAAAGGAGCAGTCCCAACCTTCCTTCAACGCCTCAACGGTGATGATGTATTCGATGGGACAAGCCTTATCGAACAAGTCGATTCCGTCCAGTTCCCGCTGGTCACCCGTCGCAATAGCGATTTTCTCCTCGGGAATCTGTTCAACATCCATCAGATGCTTTTTCAGCGCCTCGACGGTCACTTCTTGATTCTTCGGCTGAGCCTGGAACAGCACGATGGGGCGAATGTAGTCGGGATCGTCCTTGGCGCTATCAGCCAATGCCGCCCGGCCCGCAATAGCGCCGTTGACCGCATTCTGCCAAGTGTCATGCTCGGACAGCATGATTGGCAGTTTGATCATCTCCTCAAGTTTCAGTTCCTGTGCCGTCACACTGTGCAGGATGTTGCTCAGCAACTGCCCACTCTTATCGCGCGGCGTAGCGGTCAGTTCGATGATAGCGCACGGATTAACCCGCGCCTGCATATCACGTGTGAGACCGGTCACGGCATTGTGGGCTTCATCCACGATCATCAGCGGGCGATGGACATGCATCAGATTGGCGAACGAGAATTTAACGGTCCCGTCCTCCAGTTTTTCCAGACCTGGTGCGGTCTTCAACACGGTGGAGAAATGCGGTTCCATCTCCTCGTTATGGGAATAGACCTTGCGGCCCTCGGTGTTGGACACCCGCAAGGCCTGGATGGTACCAACAACGATGCAACAATGATCACGAATATCGTGCGGGCGGATGTGGGTGAAGTCCGCGATATCGAACACCCGGACTCGCCCTGAAAAGGCCTCGTCCAGCGCCCGCCGATAGGGATGACGGGTATTCTTCAACGCATCCACTGTTTGCAACCGGATAGTGTTGGAGGGCACCAGCCACAGAACCAACGGAAAGTCCTTCTCGATCCAAGCATCCCGAGCAATGCCAACGGCATGGGCGGCCAGGATGGTCTTGCCGCCGCCGGTGGGGCCGAATACGTAGAGCGGATCGGTGGGATCGAGGAACCACACCACCACTTCACGCATGGCGTCGTGGAACAGGTAGCCGGAACCCCAGGTCGGGGTGTGCAGACAGGGGCTTTGGTAGCCCTTGATCCTGCGCCCGGAAGTCTGACCGGAGAACAGCTCTCCGGCGTCGAACTCGGCCGGCTGCAACTGGTCGAGCGAGGACAAAGGACAGGTCATCGGGATGACTCCTTGGTTGGGGTGGACGAGGATGGGGAAATGCCGCGAAACGGCTTGGATTTACGCCTTACGTATTGAAAATACGCCATAAATCATGAAAACACGCAAAAGCTGTCAAGACATATATTTTACGATCATTAAGATAAAATTCTTGATATCGCAAGTCTCTCGTTCTATTTTTGTTCGAATTCCCAAATGCGCACGAGAAGGCCGTCGATCGAAACCATCTCAAGCGTCGTCTGCTGTGCACCGCGTTTTCTAAGCATAGCCAATTGAATCAAAAACCCCCGGCTAATGCCAGGGGTTTGTCAGCAGTCTGAGCCCCGGCCAATAAGGCCGGGGCTATTCTGAGAGTATCTTGCGCATGCGCGCTCAGGGCATGTTGAACGACATCGTGGGATCACACCGTATTCCATCCAGTTTCCAGACGCCCCCGGCACGAACCAGTCTGTGAACACCGGCAATCTTTGTAGACTCAGGCCACCGATAGGCAACAATCACCATGTCACGCTTGGTTCTCTCCGTCCTGAATAGGTACCCTTCCTCAGCAATGTCCTGAGTGCAGGTTATGGGATCTGAGTCCATCCCGCAGATCTCACCATCAACATATTTTCCGCCGCAGTTCTTCTTGACCAACTGCGTTTCCTCGCGGCTGATCGCCTCGCGCAGGCCGGGGGTGATGAACCGTGCATAATGGGGGTCATAGCGGACGTCCCGTCGAGGATCGCTTGTGGCGTAGTCCGCAAAGGTTCCGCGCGTACTGTCGGCCAGGGTGATGATGAGGTCGAGGAACTGCTCAGCACTCGTAGACGGATAATGAAACCCTTCGCTCGTCGCATCCTTGGGCGACACGTCCTGCCCGGCAACGGCAGGGAACGTGCCGCCTGTGAGCAACAAGCAGACGCTAAGGAGCAAAGCGATAAAACCGATGCGACGGCTGCAAGGTCCGGTACCCTGGACCGCCCCAGAAGTCCCGCTGCTTGAAGTCCGACACCCACTGCTTCCCATCATATGCGGCGATGTGTCCATGCTTGCTTCCCCCCTCATACGGCTGAATGACGACGATATCTCCCTTCTGTGGGACATATCCAGCCTTGTCCACCGGCTTGAAGCCTTGCTTCTCCAATCCCGGCCCAAAATCCTTGGCAGATTCAGTTCCCTTGGGAAAACCAACTCCAGCAGCATTAAATGCTTCCCTGACACGAACACCGCACTTTCGTCCTGACTTGGGACTCGCATTTTTGTCCAGAGCCTCGGCGAACTTATCGACGTCCAGAGAGCTTTTCCGAGGCTGTTTCTCGGGTGCCGCATCGGCCTTGACGGCGCCGCTGTCGGCGAGGCGCCGCAGCGGGGACGGTTCTCGGCCGTGCCCTTGTCCGCCTGCCGCATTCGTGCCGGATGCGAAGCCCGGACGATGTCGATCATAGTCCGAGACCTGCACGGTCTTG
>JAFGWD010000202.1 GCA_016937315.1 Rhodospirillaceae bacterium | reverse complement strand
TGTCGTGGAATGAAAGGCTCTGGTAACTCAGCATGATGTCATCGGCACCAGGAACCCCGATCAGGAAGTTCACACCGGCAGTGGCCAGCAGCGTGGCCAGGGTGTCCATGTCGTCCTGGTCCGCTTCAGCGTGGTTTGTGTAACACACATCCACCCCCATGGGGACGCCCAACAGCTTGCCGCAGCAATGATCTTCCAGACCGGCGCGAATGATTTGCTTGGCATCGTAGAGGTATTCTGGGCCGATGAAACCGACCACGGTGTTGACCAACATGGGCTTGAAGGCGCGGGCGACGGCATAGGCACGCACTTCGCAGGTTTGCTGGTCAACGCCGTGATGGGCGTCGGCGGACAGTGCACTGCCTTGGCCCGTTTCAAAATACATCACGTTGTTGCCGACGGTGCCGCGTTTCAAGGAAAGTGCGGCATAGTGGGCTTCGGCAAGCAGGCTGAGGTTGATGCCAAACCCGGTATTGGCGGCTTGGGTTCCGGCAATCGACTGAAACACCAGATCCACCGGTGCGCCGCGTTCGATGCACGTCAGTGTGTTGGTGACATGGGTCAGGATGCAGGATTGGGTGGGAATGTCGAACCTCTGTCGGACCGTGTCCAGCATTTCGATTAAGGCGATGCAGGCGGTGGGGCTGTCGGAGGCAGGATTGATGCCGATCACCGCATCGCCCATGCCGAACAGCAGCCCATCAATGGTCGCAGCGGCGATGCCTGTGGGGTCGTCGGTGGGGTGGTTGGGCTGTAGGCGCGAGCCTAAGCGACCGGGCAGGCCGAGGGTGGAGCGAAAGGCAGTGATGACGCGGCATTTCTTTGCGACGGTCATCAAATCCTGGTTGCGCATCAGTTTGCTGACGGCCGCGACTATCTCTGGCGTCAGTCCGGGGGCGAGGCGGGCCAGAGACATGTCGTCGGCGGCATAGGATAGCAACCAATCACGGAACGCTCCGACGGTCATGGAACGCACTGGGGCGAAAGCGTTGGCATCGTGGGTATCGACGATCAGGCGGGTGACTTCGTCGCATTCATAGGGGATGAGCGGTTCATCAAGAAAACAAGTGAGAGGGAGATCGGCTAGGACCAGGCGTGCGGCGATACGGCGCTCGTCGCTGTCTGCGGCCAGTCCAGCCAATTCGTCGCCGGATCGTCGTGGGCTGGCGCACGCCATCACCGTCTTGAGGTCATCGAAGACGTGGTGCGTGGTGCCAAGGGAACAGGAAAAAGAGGGCATGGTTTCCAATCTCATCGAGCCGAGGATGATGCCCTCCGATTATGATGTGGGCAGGCTGCCCCGGCTTGACATTTCGACACAAAGTTTATGCCCAGAGACTTGGGAGTGTATCCTGAGGCGCGTTGCGTGATTTTTTCTGGCTTGTGCCGTAGGGCAATGCTATTCGCCAAGGCGAACAGAATGGGATGGGGAGTCACATGTGGCGGGCAATGACCAAGGATGATCTGGCTGCGGTGGAGGCTATCGCCGCCGTCGTGCACCCAGGGTATCCTGAGGCTCTGGAGGTGTTTGCCGAACGGTTGAGCGTGTATCCGGCAGGTTGTTGGGTGTTGCTGGATGCTGAGGGGCAAGTGGTAGGGTATGCATTAACCCACCCGTGGGTTTATGGTCAGCCGCCGAAACTGAATATCCTTTTGGGGGCGATTCCCGCGCAGGCCGACACCTATTATCTGCATGATGTTGCTTTGTTGCCTGCCGCACGCGGGCGTGGTGCGGTGAGGATGGTGTTGAAGGATGTGGTGGCGCAGGCCGACTTGGCGGGGCAGGGAAATTTATCCCTGGTGTCAGTCAATGAGTCGCGCCCGATCTGGGAACGCTGCGGCTTTCGCTTGGCCGGTGATGTCACACCGGATTTGTCCAGTTATGGCGGCGATGCGTGCTTCATGACGCGGCCTTAGAGCCTGTTTCCCTTAAACGGGACGTGCACGAGATACATTTTGATACACTTTCACAGGGTTATGGGGATACCCCTGCGACAAACCGCGCCTATCTTTCTCCTTGTAACCGTGGCGAGCGGGACGACGAGGACGGAAGGCGGGCGGTCGCGTGAGCGAAGCTCTTTCCTTCCGGGCCTGTCGCCGCTTCGTAGCGAGAGGCTTAAATGATGATGCGTAAACAGACCTATCTTCCGATTGCGGCTTGCTTGATCAGTCTTGTTGTCAGTACGGGTGCCGAGGCGCATCCATCAGGTGGTCCGGGCGGTCATGATCATTGGCGTGGTCCCGGCCATGGTCCGGCACGTGTTTTGGTTCCCGATGATTGGGGGCGGGGGCACTGGCGGCATGATTGGCATGATGGCCGATTTGGATGGTGGTGGGTTGTTGGCGGGCTTTGGTATTTTTATCCTGCACCGATTTATCCGCATCCTGATCCGTATACACCGCCGGGTGCTGTGGTCGCGCCCTCGAGTCAGTATGCGTATTATTGCGCCAATCCGGCCGGCTATTACCCGTCTGTTGCCCAGTGTTTGATGCCGTGGCAGATGGTGTCTCTGACAGCGCCTGCGCCGGTTGCGGCTCCTGCTGCGCCGTCGTCGCCCCAAGCGTCTTCAGTTGGTGTGAACAAGACCACCGGCGGAACGGTTTTGGGTGCCGTGGGTGGTGCGGTGGCGGGTGCT
>JAFGWD010000201.1 GCA_016937315.1 Rhodospirillaceae bacterium | reverse complement strand
TACCGTGATCTTGCCGTGGTCCTGGATGCGTTGTGCGGGATGGATGATGATGACCCGAAAGCGATTGAGGCGGCTTTGGCCCCACTGACGGCGGCGGGTCATCCCTGGCGGCATGTTGCGTTGGAGCTTTCGGCCTTGGCTATGGCCAAGGGGGGGGAACCTGGGCGTGCGGCCGATGCGTTGAAAGAGATTCTAGAAGATCCTGATGTCTCGCCGGATCAGCGGGCAATGGCGGAAAGCCTGCGTACCGTTTTTGCGCGGGATGCGGCAGTGGTGAAATGAGGACGATGACCATGCACAAGGGGTTGATGACGGCGGCAGTGATGCTGGGTGTTCTTCCAGCCTTGGCTGGCTGCGGCGGAGACTGGATGGGCGAGGCGGACGCTCCGCCGTTGCCCGGTGACCGGGTTTCGGTCCTGGTGCATGAGACCAAGGTCCACCCCGACGAAGGTGCGGACAAGATCACGATTGCTTTGCCGAAACCAGAAGCCAATCTTACGTGGCCCCAAACCGGTGGAATGTCGCACCATGCGATGCAGCACCTGCAAACGGGCGCAGCCATTGCCCCGGTATGGCAGGTGTCGATCGGCGAAGGTTCCGGGGATGAAAATCGCTTGATCGCGACGCCGGTGGTTGCCGATGGCAAGGTCTTTGCGATGGATGCGCGGGCGCACGTTTCCGCCTTCGATGCGAAGACCGGAGACCGTTTGTGGCGCTTTGACTTGACGCCGGAAAAGGATGAAGACAGCGCCGTGCGCGGTGGTGGTTTGTCTTATGACAAGGGGCGTTTGTTTGCGGCCACAGGCTTGGGCGAGGTTTGGGCAATTCAGGCCAACAGTGGAAACTTCTATTGGAAAGCCAAGCTGGATTCACCGTTGCGGGCGGCGCCGACAGTTTATGGCGAGCGTGTTTTCGTGGTGACCGCCAGCAACCGCGTGGTGGCCTTCGCGGCGCGTGACGGCAAAAAGCTGTGGGAATATGTTGGGGCGGAAGAGGCCTCGGGTCTTCTTGGTGCCGCCAGTCCCGCTGCTGACCATGGGGTCTTGGTGGTCGCCATGCGGAGTGGTGCATTGGCGGCTTTGCGTGCCGAAAGTGGTTCCTTGTTGTGGGAGGAGTCTCTGTCGACGGGGCGTCGGGCTTCCGGCTTGTCTGCTTTGGGTGATGTGAAGGCTCCGCCGGTGATTTCCGATGGACGGGTTTATGCCGTCGGCAATGCGGGGTTGATGGTTGCGATTGATTTGCGAACCGGCAGACGCGTTTGGGAAAAAGAGTTTGGTGGCGTGGATCTGCCGTGGTTGGCCGGGAAGTTCATCTATCTTCTGACCAACAATAACGAAGTTATTGCCCTGGACACCGACCGTGGTCGTGTGATGTGGGCAACGCCGCTGTCGACCTGGAAACGGCCGGAGAAACGGACAGGCCGGATTATTTGGACCGGGCCGATTCTGGCCTCTGACCGTCTGTTGGTTGGTGGTTCCCATGGCTATGTCCTGTCGATTTCGCCCTATACCGGCAAGGTGCTGGGTTATGCGAAGCTGCCAGATGGTGTGACGGTGCCGCCGGTGGCGGCGGGAGGAACGATTTATTTCCTTACCGATGATGCCGATCTGGTTGCGTATCGCTGAGGATCGGAACAAAAAGAATGACTCTTACCGTGGCGATTGTGGGCCGACCGAATGTCGGTAAGTCCACGCTGTTTAACCGCCTGACCGGACGCCGTGCGGCGATTGTGCATGATTTGCCGGGTGTTACCCGTGATCGTCGAGAAGGCGATGCACAAGTTGGTGATCTTCATTTCCGTCTGGTGGATACCGCCGGACTGGAAGACGAGTCCGATCTTGCCACCACCGAAGGTCGGATGCGGGCGCAGACCGATGTGGCCATGCGGACCGCTGACGTGATCATGATGCTGATTGATGCCCGTGCAGGGGTGACACCTTTGGACGCGCACTTCGGTGATCTGCTGCGTCGTCAGGATAAACCGGTGATTCTGGTTGCCAACAAGTGCGAAGGCCGTTCTGGCCAACCCGGCTTGTTTGAGGCGTTTTCCCTCGGTTTGGGGGACCCGGTGCCGGTATCCGCCGAACATGGCGAAGGTTTTGGCGATTTGTACGAGGCCTTGCGCCCCTATGCTGATGCCGCCGATCCGCCGGTTGACCCCAATGCCGAGGTTGAGGAAAAGGACGAAGAGGACGAGGCGGTGCTGGCCGCACGACCACTTTCCCTGGCCATTGTCGGTCGACCGAATGTGGGAAAATCCACCCTGGTCAATCGCTTGCTGGGTGAAGAGCGGATGCTGACCGGGCCGGAAGCGGGCCTGACCCGCGATGCTATTGCCTCTGATTGGGAATGGCATGGCCGCAGGTTGACTCTGGTCGATACGGCAGGTTTGCGGCGTAAAGCGCGTATTGAGGAAAGCCTGGAAAAGCTTTCGGCTCAGGACACCCTGAACGCGGTGCGTATGGCGAATGTGGTGGCCTTGGTGTTGGATGCCAATGCGGTCCTGGAAAAGCAGGATCTGACCATCGCTCGGCATGTGGTCGAAGAAGGCCGTGCGTTGGTCGTCATCGTCAATAAGTGGGACATCGCGGATGGCAAACCGGAAATTTTGGAACGCCTAAAGGATCGTCTCGCCAATGCTCTGCCGCAGGTGCGCGGGATTCCCTTTGTCACCGTCTCGGCGCTGAAAGGGCTCGGCATGGACCGCATGATGGAAATCGTGTTTTCCATCTATGATGTTTGGAACCGCCGGGTTTCTACGCGGCCGCTGAATGAGTGGTTGAAGGAAATGACCGAGCGTCATCCGCCGCCGCTGGGCGGCTTGGGCCGACGCTTGCGGGTGCGCTATATCACCCAGGCGAAAATCCGCCCGCCGACCTTCGTCGCCTTTGTCAGCCGACCCGCCGATATGCCGGATTCCTATGCCCGGTATCTCGTCAATGGCCTGCGCGATTCTTTCGACTTGGAAGGCGTGCCGATTCGTCTGCACCTGCGCCAGGGCAAGAACCCCTACGCCGATAAAGACTAGGACGTAAACTCATAAATCCCGCCGGTTGCGCCGGAGCGATTTCGTTCGTCCGAACAGGAGAAAAACGTAGACCGTAGTGGGGACTACGGGCAAGCTTTTCAACGCCTTC
>JAFGWD010000200.1 GCA_016937315.1 Rhodospirillaceae bacterium | reverse complement strand
CGAGAGTGGCTCCTTCGAAAATTAACGGAATGGCGGCAAATCGTGTTGGTGCGATGTCTCCGGCGCCATAATCGACCATCGGTGCATCGGCATCGACGGTGTCGAAGTAAAGTGGTTCGCCGTTGGCCGCCGCTTGGCCGATCATGCCATCCCCAAAGCTGATGGAGGCCATGCGGTTGGCATCACGATCCGTCCAGCCATGGCGTGCGGATAGGGTCAGGACTTGGGCATCGTTCCGAGTGAGGTAGATGGCCCCCAATGGAACGCCAAATCGATCGGTCATGAAGGTGAGAAAACGTTCGGTCAGCTTGGTCGGGTCGTGTTCACCGCGCAAGGCGTCGTTTAAGAGCGAACTGCCGCTCATCAGCCAACTGTGTTCGCGCAGACGCCGTGCCATGGTGTCCAGGGACCGTGACAGAATGCCCAGTTCGTCCTGCCGTGCCAAATCGATGGTTACGTTCAATTGTCCAGCAGCAATTGATTCGGCCAGTTTTGTCGCTTTCAGAATTGGTGCGGTGAATGTGTTGGCAAAGACCAAGGCCCCAAGGCATGTGAAGACGATCAGTACGATGCCGAGGGTGAGAAACTGAAAGCCGAGGGAGCGCACCGGGGCAACAACTTCAGCGTGGTTGATTTTGGAAACCAGTGTCCAATCGACGTTTGGGATGTTCAGACCGTCCGCTGCGGCTAAGACCTGGGTTCCGCTGCTGTCGATGAATTCACCAATTGTGGCCCGTCCATTCGCAGATCGACTGGCGTCCCAATAGGAAAGCGACGGCATGGTCGTCCCCATGACCCAATTGCCATTTCCGGTTGTGCGAACCGTGGTGCGGAATTCGTAACGTGCTGCGGCGGGATCGAAGGCAACGATGTAAGACTCACCGCTTTTCCCCATGCCTTCGCGCGAGGTGACGATGGCGTCGATCAGCTCTGGACCGAGGCGCAGGGCAATAATGCCCTTCATTCGGCCATTGGTGCCGAAAAAGGGTTGGCCGATAAAAGCGGCGTACGCATTCTTATCGTCGCCATAGGGTGAGAAATCAATGATGGCCGTTTGGCGTGTTACCGCAATGCGCTGCCAGAGGCGGGTTAGGCCCGTTTCGTTCAAAGGGCCGGCTTCCAGGGCGTGCCCGGTTTCGGGGTCGTTTTTAAGGGAATAGAGGATGCGTCCGTCGTCGGACAGCAGCAAAAGATCACGATAAGCATAGGTGGCGAGGTAATGTCGCAGAGAGGGTGAGTATCGTCCGACGATGTCTTGGTAGGCGGGCGTTGTGGTGTCCAGGTGCGTGGTTTTTCCACCCACTTTGGCATGCGGCAGGGCGGTGATTTCGGCAAATAAATTGATGATGTCGTTGCGTTGGTTCAGGCGTTTGACAGAGTCAAGGCGGACTGCGAAGTCATGTTCGATGCGTGCCTTACGCAGACTTTGCACAGTGACCAGTTGGTCGAATGATTTGTCCAGCAGCGCGTTGGAAGAAAACCGCAGACCAAGGACTGCAATCAGTAGCAAGGGAAGTATGCCTGCGATCAGGTAGAACAGAAACAGCTTGCTCCTGATCGAGGCATTGGCAACGCGCATTTTCGATTCCTTCCCTCGCTCTATATCTTCGCACCGGATTTGGTTATGCGAAGGAGCATATTGTTTCATTTTTCTTGCTGTAAGATACCCTGACACGAGCGAAGACTGCAACAGTCGAACAGTATTCGTTGCCCTTCACGCTTCGGTTGTTTGCGCGGCGTGACGAAGGCGGGTTGCTTCGGTGCTGTAGGGAGGGCTGGATTTGCGGTCATCATTGGCCTGCCAGACCCAGGCATGGGGGCCGAAGGTGGTGTCGTAAGTCCACCGCCAGGGCAAATGGCGAAGGCCTGCGGCACGATGATGTTGTGCCGCCAACAGCAAGGCCCATTGGTCGAGAAACCAAAGGCGACGGCCACGTCCCAAACTGTCGCCGATCAAACGGGCGACGGTGTTTAAGAAATCTGCTGCGGCCTGTTTGGGGCGGAGCAAGAGAAATCCGGCGGGATGGCGATTCCAAGGAACGGTGAGGGGGGAACAGGTCAGCGCGACGGTGGATATGTGGGAAAAAAGGGGGGTGATGTTGCGGCGGACAAGGGCATCGGCATCCAGTGCCATGATCGGCGCACCATAGGTCGGAAAAGCCTCGGCCAATCGGCAAAACCGTGCACAGGCGTAATAGACCCCACGTTTGGAGATATCGGGTTCAGGCGGTGTGATTTCCGTCGTGAGAACAAGGTCAAGGCCAAGGGCTTTGGCCGCGTTTTCCGCCTGGGCGCGGGATTGGGGGGTGGGGTCGTAAAGGTGTAAGTGTGCGCCTAAAGGCAAGCCATGATGGGCTTCGGCAAAACTGGCGAGGGCGCTGAGGCCATAGCGGTCCAAGTATATCGGATCGCAGGCGAGAAAGGCGATGAGGTCACCCGTGACGGATCGTTCGGGCGTTCCGCACCCGGCATTAGGCGCCGCGACGGTGGCTTCTGGAGAGAACAAGAGGCCAGGCCGGATGTCGGGTCCAAGATCGGCGCTCAGGCCGTTCTGTCCCCAGGCCGCTGCCATTTGGCACAAGTGGGTAATCGGGCCAAGGCCTGTGGGGTTTGGTTCGGAGGGGGGGCCAAGAATGGTGGCAGCCTGATCCCAGTGTCGCGCGATGACCGCCATTAATCCCTGTGCATCACGGCACCACAGGCCATCGGTATCGTTGCCGGTGCCTGCGGCAAAAGCGGTGCTGGCTTCCGCCCACTGTCGGCTCCACAGGGCGGTGACACCACGGTTGCGCCAAACGCGAGGCGTGGGGGGTGGGGCGAGTGCAAAGCAGTCGCGGGCCATGTCCTCGCGCTTGGCGATGCGGCATAAGAGCCCCATAGTCTCGCAGATTTCACCACTTTCTTCGGATTCGAAAGCTGTAGCGGTCATCGCCATGGCGGCATCGAAACGCCTATCCGCGATGGCGTGCCAGATGGCACCGCCATCAGTTGGCGGGCTGAGAAGAGCGGCATGGGATAACCACGTTGGTGTACGATCCAGAAAACGCCAGGGGTTGGAGTGGTGTGACATTGCGGAGAGGCTCCAGGGACGGGGGTTTCAGGAAACCGTCATCCTGTGTGTGGAGCAAGGAAAATCAGGGAAGGGGGTGCGGAGATCATGAAAATCCGCTATGTTGAGGTCATAAGGAGAGCCTGAACATGAGCGATAGAATCGAAGCTGTTTTGACCCAACTGGGACAGGCCGCCACCGCCGCGATGTCTCCTGATGACGCCGTGTTGGAGCGTGTGCCGTGGATGGCCGATGATGCGCCGCGTACCGTGGTGCGCTTTGCGTGTCCTGAGTTCACCTCCCTCTGTCCGGTGACCGGGCAGCCAGATTTCGCGCATTTGGTCATTGATTACGTGCCGGATCGTTGGTTGGTGGAATCGAAATCCCTGAAGCTGTTTTTTCAGTCTTTCCGCAATCATGGTGCCTTCCATGAAACCTGTACGGTGACCATCGCAAAGCGGTTGGAGGACACCTTGGCCCCGGTGTGGCTGCGGATTGGTGGATATTGGTATCCGCGTGGTGGGATGCCGATTGATGTGTTTTGGCAAAGTGGTGTGCCGCCGGAAGGACTCTGGCTTCCCGACCAGGGGGTGCCGTCTTATCGCGGGCGGGGCTGAAGTATTAAAGGCGGTTGATCTGACTTACTCAAACTGATTCAGCCAAGTTTTCAACAGTACAGACAGTGCGTCTTGGCTGGGTTGGTCCAACCCGGCGAGTAGGCGTTTCTGGTTATCCAGGTGCACCTGAACCGCCTGATCCACCAGTTTCCGCCCTGCTTCTGAGAGAACCACCCGCACACTGCGACGGTCCTCTGGGTGTGGATGGCGTTCTACGCGGCCTGCCTGCTCCAGACGGTCCAGACGATGTGTCATGGTGCCGGAGGTGATCATCATTTCCGCCAGTAACTCATTGGGGGACAGGCCTTCTGGGCGATTTGACCGCCGCAACGTTGCCAGAACATCGAACTCACCAGGGGCAAGGCCCTGCGCGTTCAGAACGTTCTGAATTTCCCGTTCGAGGTGAGCGTGAAGTCGTATCAGACGTCCGAACACCGCCATGGAAGACGCGTCGAGGTCGGGACGTGCTCTTTGCCACTGTGCAACGATTTGGTCCAGTTTGTCGTCAGTGGTCATGGCAATGTCTCTTGACGTCAAGATAAATATCCTTACCTTGGGGAATTGTATCTTGATGTGAAGAGATTTTCCATGATCAATCGTGCCTCGCTTTTCGACATTGCTCTGACGGCCTTTGCTCCCTTGGTCTGGGGCAGCACTTATCTGGTGGCCACGCAATTCCTGCCAGCGGATCGACCGTTGACCGCCGCTGTGTTGCGCTGTTTGCCTGCTGGGCTCGCGATGCTTGTGGTTTATTGGCGTCTTCCCGACGGGTTTTCCCTGTTGCGTATGGTGGTATTGGCGATTCTCAACATTGGCCTGTTCCAGGCTTTGTTGTTCGTTGGTGCGTACCGCTTGCCAGGAGGTGTGGCCGCTACACTGGGCGCAGTGCAGCCGTTGCTGGTGTTGTTTCTGGCGTGGCCGTTGCTGGGAGTGGTGCCAAGTCTGCGCGGAATGCTGGTGGCCTCGGCGGGGATTGCTGGTGTAGGCCTTCTTGTTCTGACTCCCGCTGCGCGGCTTGATGATGTCGGTATTCTGGCTTCTTTGGGCGGTGCGGCCTGTATGGCGCTTGGTTTCGTTCTAACCAAACGTTGGGCTCCGCCGATGCCTTTGATGCAGTTCACGGCTTGGCAATTGACGATTGGCGGTTTGATGTTGATGCCACTGGCTTTGTTAACCGAGCCACCGTTGCCGTCGTTGACGGTCTTGAACCTTGCCGGATACGCTTATCTTGGCGTCGTTGGGACCGGTGTGGCCTATGCTTTGTGGTTTCGTGGCGTGCATCGTTTGCCTGCTGCTGCAGCGGCATCGTTGGGGTTGCTCAGTCCGGTCTCGGCGACAGTGCTCGGCTGGTTGGTTCTTGGACAACGTCTGACTATAGGCCAGTCGGTTGGTGTGGCAGTGGTCTTGGCTTCAGTTTGGCTAGGGCAACGACAGAAAATGTAAAAGAAGGGGCGCCGTGAAAGACGCCCCTCTGTGTGGTGGCGTTAAAGTTTTGGGTCTTCTTCTGGTACCGTATGAAGGATCTTGTCCTTCAGCTTGGTGATACCCAAAGCCTTCAAAACGTATTTTTCAAAGATCGGTTCCGAGGTTCCAGCGCGGATTTTGTGCAGGAAATATTTCTCGAAGGCGATTTTTGCAACGTGCACCCACCAGCCGGTAGAGAACCAGTTGACGTTGCGCGGCGGGATTTGTGGCAGGGCGATAAACGCTGCTCCACGGTCGCCCATGTCGGCGAGGCAGATGGCTTG
>JAFGWD010000199.1 GCA_016937315.1 Rhodospirillaceae bacterium | reverse complement strand
TGATGCACGTCGGCGACGCGTCCGGCCACTGAATTGTCGATGGGAATCATCGCCAGGGCGGCCTCTCCCTCTTTGACGGCGGCAAAGGCGTCTTCGAAGGCAGTGCAGGGCAGGACATCCATCCCCGGAAACACGCGAGAACAGGCAATCTGGGAATACGAGCCAAGCTGGCCCTGAAAAGCGATTTTGCCGCCCTGATATTTTTCCGCGACTGCGTTATACATGCCGGTTTCGTCCTTCGTGTGCAAAGCCGCACGGGGCGGGTCAGAGGCCCGCGAGAATGTCCCGCGCACGGTTAAGGTCGGCGGCAGTATCGACGCCCAATGGCACCGTGTCAACGCGCACCGCCGCGATGGAAAGCCCGTGTTCGAGGGCACGCAACTGTTCCAGTTTTTCTCGTTTTTCCAGAATGCCAGGGGGCCATGCGACGAAATTTTCCAAGGCTTCGCGGCGATAGGCATAAAGGCCGATGTGGTGGTACAGCGGTCCAGCGTTGGCTGGGACGGCGACGCGGCTGAAATAGAGGGCGCGGGCGATGGGCCACGGGTCGGGGTCGTCGGGGTCGAAGCCGGCGACCGCTTTGACCACGTTGGGGTCGCTTTTTTCTTCGGCGCGGACGATTTCTGCGACCAAAGTTGCCATATCATAGGCGCCGGAGACCAAGGGCTTCAACGCCGCCAGGATCAGTGCCGGGTCGATGGTTGGCAAGTCGCCCTGGACATTAATCACGGTGCGGTGGCGGTGGTCCGGGTCGATTTGGCTTAAGGCCTCAAAAATGCGGTCAGAGCCAGAGGGGTGGTCGGGGCGGGTCAATACGGCAATGCCACCCTCGGCCTCCACCGCCTGTTTGATGTCCTGCTCGGCGCAGGCAACCACCACCGGGCCGACGCCGGCGGCTTGGGCGCGTTCCCAAACGCGGACGATCATCGGCTTGCCCAGAATGTCGGCCAAGGGTTTGCCCGGCAGGCGCTCCGATGCCATGCGTGCAGGAATCATGATGATGGGCGAGAGTGCGGCAAGGTCGGCGGGCGAAATGGCGGACATGGTGAAGATTCCTTAGGTGGGGTGGTGTTCGCACTGTAATCGGGGGCGCGGCCTTCGGCAAATGGCTTTGCGTCAAGGATTTACCGGCTCTGGATTTTTCCCATATACTGCCCATGTCTCAAGGCGACCAATGGACATCAAAACCGAGGCGGGCGGACATTCATGTTCAGGACAATAGGCAAGAGCGCGGCGGCCATAGGTCTGGCCTTGGTGGTGGTCGTGGGGGTGAGCCTTTACGGTGATCTTTTGATTGGAGTCGGAACGTCGGATGCGATTGGCCCGGTCGGCGGCGCGACGGCGGATGCCACGCCTGTGAAAGTTGCCAGTTTGGGCGAGTTGTTGGCTGTGGCAAGCGTTGCCGATGGTCAGAAGGTGGCGAAGAAGTGTTTGTCCTGTCACACCTTCGATGCCGGTGGCCCGCATAAAATTGGCCCCAACCTTGCGGCCACCGTGGGGGCGGACAAGAGCAAAAAGCCCGGATTTGTTTATTCTGCCGCGTTTGGAAAGCTGTCCGGGGTCTGGACGTATCAAGACCTGGATGCGTTCCTCACCAAGCCGTCGGCGTTTGCGCCGGGCACCAAAATGACCTTTGCCGGTTTGCCAAAGGCCAAGGACCGTGCCGCTGTGATGGCGTATTTGACGTCGTTGACACCAACGCCGCCGCCTTTCCCCGCCCCGTAATCCGGGACAGGGAAAACAGGCCGGATAAAATCGGGACTCCGTGTCCCGGTCGTCATGACGTCTTCACACGAAACGCAATATCAGCCACCCCCATTGCTTTCCCGCTAAGCGCCCATTCTAGCCGTTGCGGACTTGTTTTTCTGGCCCCAGAAGCTGCCGTTGTTTCATATTGTAATCGGTGCTCCATTCCGTCGCTTTGCATAAAGACTGCGAATCTGAACGACGAGCCGCGGTTTTTGGACTTTTATCCGCTGAGTGTTACGGAGCGAGCCGCTATTCGGAGGGAAGGTATGGCGAAGCTTCATGTCGAAGGGGCGCAAGCGAGCGAAGCCGGTCGCTGGATGGTGCGTCTCAATATCAAGCACCGCGCAGGCATCGAACGTTACGGTGTGGCCCGGCTTACCAACACCGCTAACGGAAAGGCGATCGACGTCCTGCTGCTCGGTCATAATCGCGACGACGCGATTTTCATGCCTTACGACATTCGTGAACGCCTCGGCATCGCCAAGGGCGGCGAACTCGACTTCTCGCTGCGCAAGATCGGGCTCTGGGGCTTGCTCCGCTGGTATGTGCGCTCACCCGATCCCGCCGTGTTCATCCCCGCTCGGATCGCGGTGATCGGGCTCCTGCTTGCAATCGTTGGACTCATCCCCGCCTGGTTGCCACCCATCTGCAGCATAATCCTGTCGGTAGTGCGCTAATGTCAGCCTTTCAAACGTACCTCGCTGATCCCGGATAGCGAACCCTCTGAAAAATTGAGTCTTTCTTGCTGATGGTAAGCGTATACTTTGATGGGGAATGATCTGTCTGGAGCTGGAAGTCGCAGAAAATCTTTTGTTGTTCGCACAGCATTGACCTTAATTGGACCAAATTAAGTTCTCTCCAAAGATGTGAGATGTCATGGTCAAGTCCTCATTTCTTAAGGCGCTGGATAAGGCGGGTGAGTATATCGACAAAGGCTTTGATCAGAGCGATTCGCAACTCACTGACCGGGCGTTCTCGGCTCTCGACAAGCTTGCCGCACGCAAGACGATCCGCGATCAAGACGCTGTTCTCCTGCATTACTTTCGAGCCAATGCTTTCAACAACCGCCAGCATGAAGCCGGATTGGTGCGTTCCTGGCAATGGGAATCGGAGTATCTACAAAGCGAGTTGCTCGAACTGCGCAAGGCCGTCAGGCATAAGGGGTTCGAAAAACTCGATCCGATCCGCCGATGCCAAATTCTAACCAATCTCGGCTGCAAGCTGAATTCGGTCGGTAGGCCTGTTGAAGCGCTACATTATTGGGACAAAGCGTGCGCGATTGAGGCACGCTTTGCCATGGCGCTCTTCAACAAAGGTCTCGGACTGCTGAGCTATGCCGATTCAGTCAGCGACCTAGGACACTCCCAACTCATCGCAGCGCAAGCTCACGATAATTTCGTGGCAGGAACGGCTCCTGATGCTGTTCACGAAAGCGCTGAGAACGCAGCGCTTGTTCCACATTTCACCGAAAGAGCCGCATATATTTCGGAACAACTCAATGTGGCATCCGCCAACCAGAATTTGGCTGAGGACCACAGCCTAGGTAGATCAACGACAGAGAAGGCCTACCGTCGTTGGTGCTTGGAAAAGCGGCTATTTCTCAATCCGATGAATGACCTTGGCGCATATTCGATCGCTGCCACAGACAGCCTCGTTCTGCCGTCGATTACCCTTCCCATTAACAAGGGTGGAGCAACGCTGCCAACCGTCTTTGGACTTTTCAATCAGCTCAAACAGGAATTCACCACAGCCCGGTTATTCCTTTTTGAGGGAATGACGGCTGATAAAGCGCACTTCGCTGACAAAGGCGTGAAGCTCACAAACACGCTCGACTATCCGAGCTATGGGGTCAATATCGAGAAGGTGCGACAGGCCTATCGGATGACGTACGCCTTGTTCGATAAGATTGCCTTTTTTCTTAACCACTATCTAGAACTCGGCATTCAAGCGAAAAGAGTATATTTCCACTCGATCTGGTACAAGCCGAAAGGAAATCCGAAGCCACTTTTGCCGTTTTTCTTGGATCGAGAAAATTGGCCGCTCCGAGGCCTCTTCTGGCTATCTAAGGACCTTTATGATCCTGAGTTTCAAGCAGCCACCGAACCAGAAGCAGAGACCTTGGCTCAACTAAGACACCATCTTGAGCATAAATACTGCCAGATTCACGAAGACTGGGGCGTGACTTTCGTTGATCCGAAGGATGCAGAAACCGAAGAGGTTGGCCTTCACATCGGAAGGCATGAGTTCGAGGCAAAGGCGCTGAGGCTGATTGGATTGGCACGCGCTGCGATAATCTACCTGTGCTTGGCCGTTCACCGAGAAGAGAGGCTAAAGGAAGATATAAGCCATGCATCGTTTAGTATGCCTATGATTGTCGGCACATGGGATGACAAATGGAAATTGTAAGCATGGGTGAAGCGACGGGCACCGCCTAGCCGCTAAGAGGAATGTCGGTTAACCCAAGTTGGCTTGCCCAAACCGGACCTTCCAAAACCGGCCGGAAGGCGTCATTTTCGGGCTCAGTACGTGAGGGGGTAAGTTATGGGATGCAAGGGCCTATGGCCCTTGCCGGGTGCGGGCAGAGCCCGCGTGGTTCTTACTGACGCTCCCGAGAGGGTTTTCCGCATTCCCTTTCCTGCGCGGTCGTGACAGGGTATCTCAACTTTTCCTTTTCTGTCTGGCAGGTTGTGTCGTGGCGCTTCCTTGGTTGGCCGTTCGATCCCATGTGCGTGAGTTGTTACGGTTGGCGGTGCCCACTGTTGTTTCGCGCAGTGGTGCGTTGGTCATGTTGATGGTCGATATTGTCATGCTCGGCCATGTGTCTTCCCGCGAGTTGGCGTTTTACAGTTTGTCCATGGGGCCGGTTTCGGCCTTGCTGCTGACCTCTTTGGGGCTGTT
>JAFGWD010000198.1 GCA_016937315.1 Rhodospirillaceae bacterium | reverse complement strand
GGCCCCACCCAAGATCAGACGCGATTGGGTGGTCATTGGCTCAAACTGATCCGCTGGCTCATCAAAATAGATGATTTTGACGATGCGAAGGTAATAGAACGCGGCCACCACGCTGGTCAAAACGCCGATCACCGCCAGTGGGATCAGCCCTGCATCAACCGCAGCCCTAAAGACAAAGAACTTTCCAAAGAACCCAGCAAACGGCGGGATGCCGGCCATCGAGAACATCATCACGGCCAACGCGGCAGCCATCACCGGACGGTTCTTTGACAATCCAGAAAGATCATTCATGCCTTCAACCAAACGCCCGTTGGCACGCATCGACAAAATCACGGCGAAGGTACCAATGTTCATGAACAGATAGATGCTCATATAGACGAGAACACCACTGATCCCTTCTGCACTACCGACGGCAAGGCCGACCAGCGCATATCCGACATGCCCGATGGAGCTGTAGGCCATTAAGCGTTTGATATTGGTCTGTGCAATCGCGGCGAAGCCACCAACCAACATTGAGGCAACGGAAATTGCCACAACCACCTGCTGCCACTGGGCCAAGAGATCACCGAACGGTGCTGACATCACCCGCATGAACAAGGCCAAAGCCGCCACTTTGGGTGCCACCGAGAAGAAAGCCGTCACTGGCGTTGGGGCCCCTTCATAAACGTCTGGTGTCCACATGTGAAACGGCACGGCAGAGACTTTGAAAGCCAAGGCACAGATCACGAACACCAAACCAACGACAACGCCGGGAGAAACCGTTTCCGTCCCCTCGAAAACTTGCGCCAGGGTGTCGAAATTGGTGGTTCCAGTGAAGCCATAGATCAGCGACGCCCCATACAAGAACAAGCCGGATGCCAAAGCACCGAGGACAAAGTACTTCAACCCCGCCTCAGTCGAACGCGTGGTATCACGCTGATACGCCGCAATCAGGTACAGCGCCAAGCTTTGCGTTTCCAACCCCATATAGAAAGACAGGAAATCATTGGCGCTGATCATTGCACACATACCAACCACCGCAAACAGCACCAAAACAGGGTACTCATGGCGACTGGCGTTTTCCTGCTCCATCCACTTCAAGGCCAGAATCAGTGTCGCGGCAGACGCTCCGAGAACCATCAACTTGGCAAACACTGCGAACGCATCGGTGATGTACAGCCCGTTGAAGGTCACTTGCCTGTCGCTGCCAAAAACTACGGCAAGAACCGCCGCAACAGCAAAAACCAGCACCGTTAAATAGCCAATCTGCCGGGTCGCCCCGCGCGAACGGAAAACCCCCAGCAACAACAGTGCCATACCCGACAAGGCCAAAACGATCTCTGGCAGCGCCGGAATCAGGTTCGGGATTTCGGTCATCATCGTTTTCCAGCCCCTAGTTCAACGCAACCACGACCGGAGCAGCCAAAGCGGCAGCACGGGCGGTTTCAAAATTGGCAATCAGGTTATCCACAGACGCCGACATCATGTCCAGAAAGGGCATCGGATAGATTCCCATCCACAACACCACGACGACCAGCGGCGCAAACATCAGAATCTCGCGCCCAGTCATGTCTGGCAAAGGTTTCAGATCCTCCTTCTCCAGCTTGCCGAAGATGATGCGGCGGTACAGAAACAGCATGTAACACGCCCCCAAGACCAAGCCGGTGGACATCAGGGCCGCAACCACTGTGTTGACCTGGAAGATCCCCAAAACCACCAACAGCTCACCCACAAAACCGCTGGTTCCCGGCAACCCAACCGAAGCCATCATAAACAGCATGAACACCACCGCGTACTTCGGCATGCGATGCAACAAGCCGCCGTAACGCGCAATCTCGCGGGTGTGCAAGCGGTCATAAATCACACCAACGCACAGGAACAAGGCCCCTGCAACGATGCCGTGAGACAGCATCTGGAATAAGGCCCCAGTAACCCCCTGCGTCGTCATCGTAAAAATACCGATGGTGACAAAGCCCATGTGTGCGACCGACGAATACGCGATCAGCTTCTTCATGTCTTCCTGCACCAACGCGACCAGAGAGGTATAGATCACCGCAACCACGCTCAGTCCATAAACGATCGGCGTAAAGTCAGCCGTTGCCTGCGGCAGCATCGGCACCGAGAAGCGGACAAACCCATACGCACCCATTTTCAACAGCACACCTGCCAAAATTACAGACGCTGCGGTTGGGGCCTCAACATGGGCATCCGGCAGCCAGGTATGCACCGGCCACATTGGCACCTTGACCGCAAAGGATGCGAACATCGCAAGAAACAGCCACGTTTGCATTTCGGGTGCGAAGTTATGGGTCAACAGGGCCGGAATATCGGTGGTTCCGGCATCCATGAACATGGTCAACAAGGCGACCAACATCAGCACCGATCCCGCCAAAGTATAAAGAAAGAACTTGAAGGCCGCATAGATCCGACGCGCACCGCCCCAAACGCCGATCAAGATGAACATCGGCACCAAAACACCTTCAAAGAAGATGTAGAAAAGCATGAAATCCAGAGCACAAAACATTCCGACCATCATGGTCTCAAGGACCAGGAAGGCGACCATGTATTCCTTGACTCGGGTTTTGATTGATTCCCAGCTTGCCAACAAACAAATCGGCGTCAGGAATGTGGACAACAGCACGAATAGAACGGAAATACCGTCCACGCCCATGTGATAGGATATCCCAATCCCCGGCAACCACTCGCCTTCTTCGACGAACTGAAACGCCGCCGTACCATTTTCAAAGCCAAACCACAGAAACAGCGACATCACAAAAGTCGCACCAGCGGTCAACAGCGCAACATTCCGCGCATTCCGCGCAACGATCTCTTCATCGCCTCGAATCATCAGGATAAAGGCCACTCCCACCAAAGGCAGGAAGGTGATGATGCTCAACAGGGGCCAATCGCTCATCGCCTTTACCCTTCCATTCCCATGACGTAAATCGTCACGAACACCGTCAGACCAATGATCATCGCGAACGCATAATGATAAACGTAGCCACTTTGCAGGCGGCCTGTTCGACGCGCCGTGAACTGAGTAAGCCACGACAAACCATCCGGACCCAAGCGGTCAATGATGCCAACATCACCGCCTTTCCACAGGATTTTCCCAATCAAAAAGGCAGGCTTCACGAACACACGATCATAGGCTTCATCAAAGTACCATTTGTTCAGCAGAATTTTGTAAAGCCCAGGCATCGCATTGGCACAACGTCCCGGAAGCGACGGCAGCGCCAGATAAAAAGCATAGGCAATGGCGATACCAACCAAGGCAATACCCACCGGCAAGACTTTGATGAACCCGCTAACGTGGTGTGCTGATTCGATTGGATCAACACCGACCACAGCAATGGCCTCTTTCCAGAAAGTTGTTCGTCCCTCACCGACAAAGGCGTCATAGCCCAACATCCCGGCGAAGATCGCGCCAACGGCTAAAACCAAAAGAGGAATCAACATCACAACCGGAGATTCATGAATATGGGCCATAACTTTTTCGTCAGCACGCGGTGCCCCGTGGAATGTCATGAACAACAACCGCCAGGAATAGAACGCCGTCAGCAAAGCAGCAATTGCCCCCATCCAAAACGCATATTGGCCAATTGCCGAATGTGCTCCCCAGGCCGCTTCCAGGATCATGTCCTTGGAATAATAGCCAGAGAACACCGGCAACCCAGCTAAGGACAAAGAGCCAATCCACATCACAGCATAGGTGATTTTGATATTCTTCCAGATACCACCCATACGTCGCATGTCTTGTTCATCGGACATCGCGTGAATCACTGACCCCGCGCCCAGGAACAACATGGCCTTAAAGAAGGCATGAGTTATCAGGTGAAAAATCGCCGCAGGATAGGCACCAACCCCCAACGCAAAAAACATATAGCCCAACTGCGAACAGGTGGAATACGCGATCACTTTCTTAATGTCGTTCTGCACGCACGCAATTGTCGCCGCGAACAAGGCGGTGGAGGCTCCAACAAAAGCCACCACAGTCAACGCGGTTTCCGTTTGCTCGAACAAAGGCGACATCCGAGCCACCATGAACACGCCCGCAGTCACCATC
>JAFGWD010000197.1 GCA_016937315.1 Rhodospirillaceae bacterium | reverse complement strand
CCCCGCTACGGTCTACGCTTTTCTCCTGTTCGGACGAACGAAATCGCTCCGGCGCAACCGGCGGGATTTATGAGTTTACGTCCTAAAATTTGTATTTAGAAATGAATGTGTGAAAACTAATTGCCTTGCTTTGTTCAAATAGAGGTCATACGGTCATGCCGTTCATTTTTTAGCGAAGTAAATTTGCCATGAATGGGCGTTAATCTATCTTAAGAACCACAACTTAGACGTACCAACGTTGACGGTGCGTTGATTTTATCTCTGAAAGGGTTGCCTTATGGCCACGGGAATCGTGAAATGGTTCAATATCCAGAAGGGTTTCGGCTTTATTGCGCCGGATGATGGCGGAAGCGATGCTTTCGTTCACATCAGCGCTGTCGAGCGTTCGGGTCTCGGGACTCTGAATGAAGGCCAGAAGGTGAGCTTCGAACTCGTTTCTGATCGCAAGAGCGGCAAAATGTCGGCCGAAGACCTTAAGGTTCTGGGCTAACAAGAAATCTTGGCGGTCATGGGTTTCCGTGACCGCCAGGATATCGTCGTGTGGTTGGAACATTTCTGCCCGACGATGGTTTTTTGTCGGGTGTGACTTGGGTCTTGCCGTGTGCAAAAGCACCGGAAGATCGCAAAGGAGATGACTGTGGCAAAAGGCCAACAACGCAGCAATCGAGAAGCCAAAAAGCCGAAGAAAACCGCTGCGCCTGCCGCACCGGTTGCCGCTTTCAAGGGAATTTCCCCTTTCGCGCAGAACACCACGCCGACTCCTAAAAAGAAGGGGTGAGTCCGTCTGCGGGCTCGCCGGGATCAAAAAACCGAGATGGCGGTTATGCGGCGAATGGCTCATTAATGGGATGAGGCCGGAGGCCTAGCGAATCGTCGGGAGTTAGCCCTTTTCCTTGACACACAGGATTTAGGCTCGCGATGACGCGACGGGTTATCCCAATCGTTGTCGGTGGGGAGGTCTCCGCGAGGGGTTTTCCAGCGTCAGAAAAGGCGTTTCTGATGATTGTTATCACGCCCAATATCGCAATTTCCGAAAACGAGATTGAAGAACAGTTCATCCGTGCCTCTGGGCCTGGCGGTCAGAACGTCAACAAAGTCTCTTCGGCGGTGCGACTGCGTTTTGATGCCGCGCAGTCTCCGGCGCTTTCCTCTGCCGTGTTCCGCCGGTTGCGGGTTCTGGCGGGGTCACGCATGAGCCAAGATGGGGTGTTAACGATTTTAGCCGAGGAGCATCGCAGTCAGGTTCTTAACCGGCAGGCGGCTTTGGCGCGACTGGTGGACTTGATCCAGAGTGCTTCTGTCACACCTAAGTTTCGCGTTCCCACTCGTCCGACGCTTGCCGCAAAGCGCCGTCGGTTAGCGGCGAAAAAATCCCGATCCGAGATCAAACAAAAGCGCGGGTCGGTTCGTTCAGAAGACTGATGTGGAAAAGATTTTGCCGCAACACAGTGTCACGGGAACGGTTTTTCCTCGGTCCTTGCCTTCGCGGGCGGTGGCAGGCTGATGTCGAGCACCAGCTTATCGTTGACGATTTTCAGGCGTTTATCAGCCTTCGTGGGGAGGGGGACGTGGTTATCCATGCAAAACCGGATGATTGCCGCCCCGAGGGTAGATTCATTGATGAGGATTTCGTGATGCGTACCGTCTGTTCCTTCAAGTGAGAGATCAACGCCCAACTGTGGCTCGCCACGGAGAACAAGGGCGCTTAAATAACCGTGCGCCAGGATTTTGGTCTTGGCTTGGGTGTTGAAGGCGATCAGGGCTTGTGCAACTTCGGTCTTAGTGAAGATCAATCGTCGAACCTCGTTGGGCATGGCATTCTCCCGTGTCTCGATTCTCATATGCGTATGTATGAAAAGTTAACAAGGGAACGGTATTAAATCGGGTAATAATTTCTTTCCTAGGAGAGAGACTTTGGACTAGTGTCTCGCTTTCTTTTTCGCGACGGGAGATCCCGGTATGGCCTTTCTGTCACAGTTGGCACATTTCATAGGGCGTACATTTGCTTTATGGGTGCTTTTATTTTCAGCGTTTGCTTATAACGCGCCGGATGTTTTTCTGCCTGTTGTCCCCTATATCATCTGGCTCTTGGGCGTGGTGATGTTTGGCATGGGGTTGACCCTGTCCCCCAGTGATTTTACCGAAGTCGTTCGTCGTCCGCGTGATGTCGCCATGGGGGTGGCGGCACAGTATACGGTGATGCCCTTGGTGGCGTTTGGCTTGACCCGTCTGGTGCCGATGGCACCGGAAATTGCCGCAGGTGTGATCTTGGTGGGATGTTGTCCCGGCGGTACAGCCAGCAATGTCATGACGTTCTTGGCAAAGGGCGATGTGGCGCTCAGCGTGACCTTGACCACCGTCAGTACGATGTTGGCCCCCCTCCTGACTCCGCTTTTGGTTTGGGTTTTTGCACGTCAGTATCTGCCGGTTGATGCGGTGAGTATGTTCGTCAGTATCGTTCAGATTATTCTGTTGCCGCTGGTTCTTGGGGTGGTGGTTAAGCTTTTGCTGCCACGGGCTAGCATCTGGATGCATGCGGCGATGCCGATGGTCAGTGCATCCGTTGTTGTCGTCATTATTGCAGCTGTGGTTGCAATCAATCAGCCGAAGCTGGCGCAAAGCGGGTTTCTGATCATCACGGTGGTTGCGGCCCATAATGCTGTGGGCTTGCTGGTGGGGTCTTTTGCCGCGCGTGTCATGGGCCTGGAGCAACCGCAGCGAACGGCGGTGACCATCGAGGTTGCGATGCAAAACAGTGGGTTGGGCGCGGCCTTGGCGCAGGCACACTTTTCTCCCCTTGCGGCGGTGCCGAGTGCGATTTTCAGTGTCGTGCAGAATGTTTCCGGTGCGGCATTTACCAGCCTGATTCGGCGCAAAGAAGCGTAGGTGCGAGTGGGCCTCGACGCAGCTTATGGCGCGAGGAGAATATCCCTGACCTTGGTGCGGATTTCGGCCAGCGTTGCCATGCTGCCGCTTTTGGCGTCAGAAATCAAAAGGCTGACGCCATTGGCGGGGCAATAGGAAATACGGCTGGCCAGGCCAATTTTGGCGTGGTCAGCAAGGATGACCACGGAGCGTGCATTGGCGACCATGGCGCGGGCGATGTCGGCTTCCCTGGGATCGAAACTGGTGGCTCCGTATTGGGCATCAAAGCCGACCGGGGAGAGCATTGCGATATCGGCACGGTAACGGTGGATTTCTGAAACCGTTGTGGCTCCGCAAGTGGCCGACAAGCCGTTAAGAATTTCCCCTCCCAGCAAAAGCACATGGTTGCCTCGTGCGCGGCCATCGTCACCGCCCAGTTTACGGGCAACATCCACTGAGTTGGTAATGATGGTCAGTCCGCTATGGCGAATTAAGGCTTCGGCCAAAAAGGTGGTGGTGCTGCCTGCGTCCAGAAACACGGTTTGCCCCGCCGTGATCTGTTGGGAGGCTACGCGTGCGATGGATCGCTTTTCACGGACTCGTGCCTTGGCACGGACGGCAATCGGCGGTTCGGGTTCACCGTTGATTGCCACAGCCCCGCCACGGACGCGGAGTAAGGCGCCCGAGGCTTCCAAGTCCAACAAGTCGCGTCGCACGGTTTCGCGGGATACACTCAGTTCGGAAGCGATATGATCGGCGCTGATCCGCCCAAAGGTCGTGAGCAGGGAGCGGATGCGCCGATGGCGGTCTTCTTGCCACATGGGTCTCTCCGTTCAATTGCGGGGGACCGAAGCCCGCTGCAAGATCAAGCGCATCACGACCATAGAGGCAAGCACCGTGCCCATGATGCAGGTAGAAAACGCTGCGGCTTGTGAAACAAATCCGGCCTCGTCCAGGCGCATCACCGAGATTGCAGCAACGCTTAAACTTGGCGTGATCAGGAAAATCACCGCCGAAAGCGTGACCATAGACCGCATGAAAAGAAAAAAGAATACGGAAACGGCGGTTGCTCCAATGAAAGGAAAGACGGCATCTTTTAGAACGGAAGACAGCCCACCACCCAGGCAACTGACCGCTTCTTCAAGGGCGGCGGGAACGGCACGCATGCCGGTGATCATCGTCAGGAACCCCTGCGAATGATAGTGGTAGAAATTACACAGCGCGATCAGAAGGCTTCCGCCATAGAGTAATCCCAAGAGGTTATCACCGATGTTGAAAGCAAAGACGTAAGACAAACCCAAAACCATACCGGGCACGCCAACGGGTAAAACCGCCGCTAGATAAGCGATTTTGGCAAGCTTGGGGGGCAGACGCTTCATCCCGAAAGCCAGCAAAAACAACAGGATCACACCGCAAAGAGCCGCACCAAGGCTGACTTCCAGGGTCGTCCATAACGGGCGGTAGCCGCCAGCGACCGTGATGTCATAGTTTTTTAGCGTCATTTCAAGGTTATAAGGCCACAGCTTAACAAAACTGGCGAAGATCACCGTGATAACCACTGCCATAATGGCAAAGGCACAGCCGTGCACGGCAAAACCCAAAGGGATATCGCGGATGGGTAGAGAATCCGGCTCTACGGGGATCGCGCTTTCCGATCCGCCACCAAACTGACGCTGGGCGGCAACGCGTTCAATGACCACAGCAGCAACGGTGGGCAGCAACAGCAGCATCCCGACCACGGCCCCCATGCCGAAGTTCATTTGACCGGAGACCTGGGCGTAAATTTCCGTGGCGAGAACACGAAAATTACCGCCGATAACGGCGGCGTTACCGAAATCGGTGATGGTGACGGTAAACACCACGAATCCCGCGCTTAAAAGACCAAAGCGGGCATTGGGCAGGGTGATGTCGAGAAACTGACGAAGCCGCGACGCCCCCATGATTTCGGCGGCGTCATAGTATCGGGCATCAGAATGGCGTAAGGCGGCTTGTAAAATCAAAACCGCCTGCGGCAGGGCATAAAAGACGTCGGACAGAAGCAGGCCGGAAAAGCCATAGGCATCGACGGGTAGGCCGGTCCATTTGTGAACCAAGCCGTTACGGCCCAGGATAAACAAAATCCCCAACCCCTGGACCAGAGACGGTGCCAGCATGGGCAGTGCCAACGCGACGGCGACCAAGCCCCGCCCACGTAATGCAGTGCGTTGCAAAGCGAAGGCAATGGCAAAACCGAGGACCAAACAGATCAGTGTGGTGGCCAGGCTCAAAACCACGCTGTTCAAGGTTGTCGTGGCAATACTGGGACTGGACAGAATCGCGAGATAGTTGGCCAAACCAAGGGAGCCGTCGGCTGTGGTCAGGCTTTTTATGGCAATGGTGGTGAGAGGATAAATAAAGAACAAGGCGAGGCCGATCAATGGCACGCCGATGCAGATTGCCAGCAGAAGACGGTCGGTGAGGGCCAAACGTGGCCGACGTGGCCGGGCGAAGGTGGTGGTGGAATCGACGATGGTAGTCATGCCCGCACCCATGCGCCAGAACCCAGGCTAACCGTTACCGCATCGCCTGCCATATAGCCGCAAAATCCTGGAATTTCGGCGGTCAGAGTGCGGTCTTTCCAGGCGATTTGGATACGCGTTAAATTGCCCAGGAACCCACAATCGAGGATGCGGCCTTCGCCATTGGCATCGGAGATCAAATGCAGGGATTCTGGCCGGATGCACAAGGCGAAAGCGTCATCCTTACCCTCGGGGCGGGTTGTCATATGGTGGGGGCTAACAGCACGCACCCAATCACTGGGCAAGAGATTGCTTTGCCCCACGAAGTCGGCGACGAAACGGGTGCGTGGCCGTAGGTACAAATCTTTGGGTGTGCCAATTTGTTCGATGCGTCCTTGATTCATACACACGATGGTGTCAGCCAAGCTTAAGGCTTCTTCCTGGTCATGGGTGACCATGATTGTGGGAATCCCCAAACGCCGTTGTACATCGCGGATTTCGCCGCGCATTTCAACGCGAACGCGTGCGTCGAGAGCGGATAAGGGCTCGTCCAGCAATAAGAGTGCGGGGTCGACGGCCAAGGCACGGGCGATGGCGACGCGCTGTTGTTGTCCACCTGACAACTGGTGCGGATAGCGGTCAGCCAAGTGGGGCAGCTTGACCATGTCCAGAAGAGCTTCGACGCGGGTTTGGATGGCATCGGAGGCTTCTTTGCGGATTTTCAGGCCATAGGCGACGTTCTCAGCCACCGTCATATTGGGAAACAAGGAATAGGACTGGAACACGATGCCGAAGCCGCGTTCCCGCGCTGGCATGGCGGACAGGTCAACGTCTCCCAGCATCAGGGAGCCGCCATCGAAGGGCAGCAATCCGGCAATGATGCGGAGCAGTGTTGTCTTGCCGCAGCCCGACGGTCCAAGCAGGCAGATGAAATCGTGTGCACCGACATCCAAACTGATGCGGTCGAGGGCGACGAACTCATCGAAGGTCTTGTAAAGGTGGCGGATCTGCAAGTGCATGCGGCAAACTCGAATAAAGCAGGATCGGGGAAGAAAAGGGCCTTGCTTTGGGTCTTTGTGGGGGAGGCTCTAAGCAAGGCCCTCGGGCTTAGCGAGCGAGGGTCGCCTGCCAGGTTTTCAGGATGCTGTCGCGGTCCTTGGCGGATTTCGCAAAATCCATGGGGTAGAGGACTTTGCTCAGATCGGCGGGGAGACCTGCGGCCTTGGCGGTATCTGATGGGGTGGTGCCGGGCATAGTGATGATGGCTTTATAGGTTTTGTAGAGATTGGCGGCGCTGGGCGAGAGCGTCCAATCCAGGAATTTTTTCGCATCGGGCTTGTTCTTTGCGGTCTTCAACAGGCCAGAGGACTCCAGTTCATAGCCGGCCCAGTCCGAAGGAATAACCATTTTCACCGGATAGCCTGCTTCCACCGACTTCATGGCGACGAAGGCCAAAGACGCGCCAATGGCAAATTCGCCAGCACGGGCCATTTTGCAGGGCTTGGAACCGGATGTGGTGTACTGCGCCATGTTGGGATCAAGTTTTTTGAAAAAGTCCCAGCCAGCTTCCTCGCCCATGCCTTGCAGAATCGCGGCAACCTGAAGGTAACCAGTGCCGGATGATGCCGGATTGGGCATCACGATCTCACCTTTGTAAATCGGATTGGTCAGGTCTTTCCAAGACGTTGGGACTGGGATTTTCTTGGCCTTCAGGACCTCAGTGTTGACGCACAACGCGCCCATGTAGCCAGTGGCGGCAAACCAGGTTTTGTCGGCGGCTTTGTACGCGGCAGGCAGACTTTCCACGCCTTTTGGAGCATAGGGCTCCATCTGCTTTTTGATATCGGGGTGCATCATGTTGGTGACGGCAAAGCCCCACACCACGTCGGCCTGCGGATGATCGGCTTCGGCCAACAGACGCGCCCCTAAGTCGCCGGTGGAGAGGCGCAGAACATTGACCTGGACATCGGGTAGGGCGGGTTTTGCTGCGGCGAGGTAAGAGGCGATTTCGT
>JAFGWD010000196.1 GCA_016937315.1 Rhodospirillaceae bacterium | reverse complement strand
TCGGTCCGGGAAACAACATGCGATAGGTCAAGCCGCGCGGTTTCAGAATGGTATCCTGGAATTGCTGGATGAAGGCTTCCCGCGCCTCAGTCTCCATGTCCAGAGCGTGGACGATGCCATCACCCGTCAGATAGGCGACGAGGCGTGCCTTCATGCCTTCGTCATTGTGGCCATAATTGAGAGCGCCTGCCCCCGCAAAAAAGTCGATGTAATCCGTCCCTGATCGACCCCGGAGATGCACCCCCTTGGCCGAGATGAAGATCTCGGGAAAATGGCGGCTATAGTACCGAACCTCGGATTCATATTGCAGAGTCGAGCCGGTCTGTGCAGCAGGAAAAGACATGTAAAAAAACCTCTATCCGACAGGATCATCATAAAACGTGCCACAACAACCCGCAATGGCACGACCTGTCATCCGTCGTTGCTAGGACGGACGTAAACTCATAAATCCCGCCGCCTCACTTGCACGTAGGCCTCTTCCCGTATTCTGCCTAGGGGGGAGGCCCTTCGCTGTTGACGACGAAAACGCGGCTTGTCACGTCCAAGCCGAGCGCCCGACGACACTCGGAATTCCCCGCCGCCGCAATCAACCCGGCAAGGCCGGACACCCCAGTGTCCCAAGTCGCCAGCCCCGGATCACCAGACTCACCGAGAGAAAGAACGTCCTGCGCCCGCTCTGCACAGGCGTCACCAATAGCGATCCCAGCCAAGACAACGCGCGACAGGATATCCCACGCAGGTTGGGACAAACGGCCACAGGAAAGCCCCGCCATACGGGTACGCAAATCACCCGCCACCTGCACCGGACGTCCGGCCCGCAGACTGGACAGAGCACATGCAGCCGTTGTGGGTTCGACGAGGATCACACGCGGCACCGCAGGGGCAAGACGATGCCAGAGTAGGGCACTCACCCCTCCGGCCACGCCACCAACGCCACATTGCAAAAACACGTGAGTCGGCGGTTGCACAGACAATCCCTGCTCCCACGCCTCCTCGCCCAAAACCGCGTACCCGGCCATGATCGCACGGCAAACATCAAGGTCACCGCCGTAGTCGGTATCGGCAACAAGCAGACAATCTGGCTCTGCCGCCGCATCTCTGGCGGCCAGCACCGCATCATCATAGGTGCCATCAATCACAACGATTTCCGCGTCAAAGGCGCGAATGCGTGAGAGCCGCACCGAATCAACGTCACGTCCAACGAAGATTCGTGCCCGACCCCCACACCGCCGAGCCGCCCAAGCCAAAGCCAAACCATGATTGCCATCAGTCGCAGCAACGGCCGTAAAGGGTTGTGTCAAATCACGCCCGGCCAGAAGAGTCTGCAGCCCATACGGGGCGCCCAGCGCCTTCACACCACCCGCACCAAAACGGTGCGATTCGTCTTTGCACAAAACCGCGCCCAAGCCAAGTACAGCTGCCAACCCCGGCAACGGCCGCAGTGGAGTCGGCGCATAATCCGGCCAAGCCGTGATCGTCCGCCACGCACGATCCATTTCCACCGCCGACAACACCCCGGCCCCCGCCTCGTCTTCGGCGCGACAGGGCACCCATCCTGGATTGATGTACATATCCGCGAGGGCATCCGACATCCCGAAAGAACACATCCTTTTCTTCTTTCAAGTCCAGATAACGCTTTTTGGGAACAATCCCGGGAGAGGAAGAAATCGGTTCAATCTCAACTCCCTGGAATTGTATTGTCGCATGAGCAACCCCTGGAATCCAGAGTCTCCAAGGCAGGAAGAGGCGCATACCAGATATGGGGGAACGCGCCCTCATCCACCAACGCCCACCCCACATCCCCCCGAGACAGCGCCACCGACTGGCCGTCCAGGTCATCCGCCGCTATCCACCCCCCGCAGAGAGGAACTGCAGACAAAGGACGGTCCAAGTCTCGCCGCATCAGGAAACGCATGCCGCCGAACTTACGACACAGCCCCCGGATGGTCAGCCCAGATGCCAGCAGGTTACGCAAGCTCGGACGATTTCCTGGGGCTACCGTGGACAGCACGATCAGCCGTCCCTGGTCGTATGCGGTACGCACACGCCAGTCGATTAGCAAACGGTGCAGGTGGTTGCCGCGCCATTCGGGCGCAACCCCAGCACCATCAACGCAAGCGACACGCACAGTTTCCGCTGTCAGGCCAAGGTCGTCGGCAAAACTGGCTTCCCCCACATCAGGCAAACCGAGCACGCCGTAAGCGATCAGCCGTCCCACCGCAAACAGGCCGAGAATGCGCCCACGTCGCACAAGATGATCGGCAAAAAAGGCATCGGTCTCCCGACACAAGAGCTCCGGCGGCATCCCTGCATGCAACATGGCATGCAGAGAAATCAGTTCGCCCAGGTCGGCTTCCCCCAGATATCGCCCGGCAAAGCACATCGGCTCACAGACCGCACCACCACGGCGTGTGAGAACACCCTCGACCTCCCGTGATGTGGCGGTCATCGAATCACCTCTGCGTATTCCAATAGCGGTAATGGTGGATAAAGTTTCAGGCGTGCCGCCACCGGCAGGCGAACGATGTAGGAAAATCGCCGCAGGGTTTCCACCGGCAACATCTGCGGCGCGATGTGATCGACCAAGATTTGCTTCGCCTTAATCGCAGCCAGCCGCCCCACCGCATCGTAACGGCTGACCAGACCAATCATTGCCTGCCCCTCGCGGATTTCCAGTTCAGTCGCAGTGAACGCAGGAATGCCATGGACGAGACCCGCTTCGGTCAGTGCATCACGGTTATTGCCAACGAAACTGTCGGGGCCAATGTAGAGCACCTGAGCCCCGCGCCGCGCCAGGTCGGCGACCAAAGCGGGAATTGCCGCCGCATCCGGCCTGCCATCCGCACGGCTCGGCACCGGGGCTTCCAACAAGCGAAACCTAAGTGTCGCCGCCAAAACACGCAACGCCGCTACGTTGGCAAGAGAATTCGTCTCCTTTGGATTATAGACGATACCCAAACGGTCCAACGGGAGATAAGCGCGGATGGCGTTAATCTGCACCGACAGCGGTGCGATGTGCGACACACCGGTCAGATTGACACGCAGTGGCGCCCCCGGCGGG
>JAFGWD010000195.1 GCA_016937315.1 Rhodospirillaceae bacterium | reverse complement strand
GACCCGTTGCCTCATGGATTGTCGCCGCCGTGGCATAACCCTCGGCAATCACGATGGTGCCGCCCATGGCCGGGGTGATTGCATCCAGGGTGCCTTTGCCGCTGGGTTCGATCACATGCATGGTGCCGATCTTCCGGCTGTCCTTGATGTAACGCTTGCCATCGTCCCGGCAGAACTGCACGCCCCACAAACGGCCTGTTTCGTCCCGCTGCGGCACGACCATGTTGCCGTCCTTGTCGACCTTCACCCCGTGGCCGTGAACGTCTTTGCGCTCCAGATAGGAGCAATTTTGCCGTGTCGCCTCGGCAGGAAGGTTCTGCCACACGCCATAGGCTTTCCTCGCCGCAGCTTCCGCCGCCTGAAGGCGTTCGGCTTCGCGGCGTTCCCGCACCTGAGTGGCTTCCGCCTGATTTTGTGCGCGTTGTTCGTCGGTCAAGGCAACGCCGGTTGCCACCCACTGAACGGCGTTTTCACCGCCTTTGTAGTTGGTGACTTGCCCCGAAGGACGGCCATCCAAGAAGCCACGATAAGAACCGGAGAACTGCCCTTTGCGGTCTCCATCAACGGCTACGCGGTGCCATTTGCCATCCATAATCGGTGCATCGGGTAATCTCAGCCCGTGGCTTTCGGCAAACTTGGCAAACTCATCACGCGGGGACACCTCGGGCGTTGAGGCCACTGAAGCCTCGACAGCGGTCCACTTGGCAAAGACGGCCATATCCGTGCCTTCCGGTGCGTACCAAGCCTTCGCTTTGCGGTCCCATTTTGCCCCCGCCGCTTTGGCCGCGTCCTTTTCCGCATAGGGAACGGCAAGATACGTCCTGGCCGAGCGGCCTTGCTCCGAAGAAACGGCCTCCTTTTCTGCATACGGCATGGACAAATCAGCGCGATCCTGTGTTTCAGATAGGTCACGCTCTGTTACTAAAGCACGGTTGAAAACGATCAATTCGCGGTCGGTAATATCCCCGTCTATGCCGCGAACATAACCATCGTATCCATGGCTTTGGATGTAATTTGTGCGGGCCATAGATTGTTCTGTCAGAAACGCAGCAAGTCCCTTCTGTGTATCAAAGCGCAGGGTTTTCATGGCTTCGGTCATCGCCGCAATCGTGCCTTCAGCAACGGCGGCATCTCTGGATCGGTTGCCAGGATCAAGCAGACCATCAGGGTCGTAGACCTTCGAGAGGTTGACCTCTACGGCGATAGCTTGGCGTGGATCATGGATGTCGCTACTAAAGGGTCGATCCAGGGCAATAAATTTACCGCAGGGCAACCCTGAACTTTGCAAAGACACTGCGTCATCGGTCCCAATGGCGCGGGGCGTATGCCAACCGATGAAATGCATTCCTTCTTTTTCTGGAATCGCTTTTGAGGTGATCGTTTTGCTTGGAGCTTTCTCCTGTTCTGGTTTTGCGGCCCACTTGGAGAATGAGGCAAGATTGGCTCCTTCAGGCACGTACCAAGCCTTCGTCTCACTATCGAAACGCGCCCCCGCCGCTTTGGCCGCGTCCTTTTCCGCATAGGGAACGGCAAGATACGTCCTGGCCAGAGGTTCCTTTGACGGGGCCGGTTCGGTGGCTTTTGCCGTCTTGTCTGGAACAGTGGGGGCTTGCTCTATTTGTTCTGCCCACTGGACAAAGGTCGCAGGGTCCGCGCCCTCGGGCACAAACCACCGTTTGGCTTCACTATCGAACTTTGCGCCGGCCTTTTTTGCCGCACCGCGTTCGGCAAACGGCACCGACAGATAAACACGAGCAACCGGCGTTTCCGTCATGGCGCGTTCCTCCGTTTGACTGGCCGCGTTTCGCGCCTGAGCCGTCTGTTCGAGCGCCTGGCGCTGTTCCGGTTCCATCACCCAGGTTTTGATGGTTTCAGCATCGCGGGCCGCGTGGAAAATCTCGTTCTTGTCCTCCTTCAGCGCCTTCAGCCAGTTTTCGACGTAGGCCGCGTGATTCGACGGATCGAAGCCAATACCGAGGTCACGAGCCAACATGTAGCTGGCAATCTCCGCCCGCAGTTCTTCGCGGGCATAGCCCTCGGAGCCTTTCGGCCCGAAGTCCCGGCCAAGGCGGGTTTCGTGCCCGGTGGCGTGCCCGAGTTCGTGCAGGATGGTTTCGTAGAAGGCCGGAGCGTCCTTAAAATCCGAACGTGGGTTGAGGTGGATCTCATCAGCCCAAGGGCTGTAGAAAGCCCGGTCACGCTGATCGTAGATAACCGGCACACCCGCACGGTCGATCAGAACTTCCGCCCGTTCGACGGGATTGAACGATGGGGCCGGGGCAACCCACGGCTCCAGGCCGTCGATTTGCGTGCCGTTGAAGACCTTGGCGTAAAACACCCGAGGCCGATCCAGGCGCATATCGTCGTAGCGCTGAAGGCCCTCGGCATCGAGGACGGGTTTGCCCGATGCATCGACGCGTGCCACTCGTTCCGACCATTGCCAATACTCAATGGTGGTTGCCTTCGACCCTTTGCGGATCTTTAAGTCCAGATCTGACGCCTGGCGGAACGTCATCCAGCGCGGATCGGAATAGTCCTTCAGCGACAGCACAATGTCATTGATACCGCGATAGGGTTTTCCGCTGGTTGGATTGAAGGGACGAGCGCCCAACTCATTCGGCTTCCAGGGCTTTTGCCAGGGAGCCGTGCCTGCCTCGATGCGCTGGATGATCTCTTGGACGACCTCATTGCGATAATTAACGCGGTCTTCGGCCATTATTCATCCTCCACCACGTCGTCAAAGCGGCTTTCCAGAGCGTCTTCCGGCGACAGGGCGTCGTCTTCAAACGCAGCCATCATGTCCGCGTCGTCGGGATCGACGGACACCACCACGCCCGCGCTGGCGACCTCGCTGATCTGGCGCGTAATGGCCCAATTCGCTTCTTCAGGCGTCATGCCGGGAATCTTGGTTTGGTCAGCCATTGGCCTTCTCCTTACGTTTTTCGAGCACCGGCACGATGCCTGTGCTGGTTTCCACTTCGACCTCGTATGATGTCTTCACTTCGCCGGTTTCGGTGTCCTCCCACTCACGGGCACGTAAAGCGCCCTGGACCATCACCAAACGGCCCTTGGTCGCTTGCTTCGCGAGGGTTTTGTCGATCAGAGAGGGTTGGAAGGTGACGAGGCGCAGCCAGTCGGACGGCCATTCGCCGTTGGCGTCTTTGTACCCACGGCCCACCGCAACGCTCATCGTGGCAATCTTGCTGCCCTTGTTGCCGGGAAGCGTTCTGATGGTTGCGTTGTCACCCAAACGGCCAATAAGCGTGACCGTGTTAACGGACATCGGTTCGGCCAGGAAAGCCACACCGCCGTTGCCGTCCACCTCGACCTCGACCAAGTGTTTTTTCTCGCCGTCCTGTTCCCAAGATCGGGCGCGTAAAGCGCCCTGGACCAGGACCGGACAGCCCTTCTTGGCCGTGTCCGCAAGCAGGTCGATCAGGTACGGAAAATAGGTGACGACGCGGAACCAATAGGTCTCCGTCTTCCATTTGCCGGACGGGCCTTTGACGTTCCGGTCAACCGCCAGATTGAACGTGGCAACGCGATTGCCGCCCGAAAGCGACTTGATTTCTGCATCGCTGCCAAGCCGACCGGCCAGGGTCACGACATTCAAAGCAAACATGGGTCTGCCTCCTTGGTTCTAGGAATTTTAGGATTGGTTGAGCGTCAGAGTGACGCGGCGTTTGGCTGTGGCGGCGCGATACGATTTACGGGCTACGCCCCACCACACTGAGCGAGGTAGAAACGATGCGAACACAAGACCCGCTCCCATCAGGTAGAATGGCAAGCCACCACCGAGAAGCCCGATGGACGCGATTGCTATGGCACCGAAAAAAACCTGAAAACGCACGAATTTCCGTGTGAAAAGGAAAGGAATTAGGAGCGCCGGGTTGTGACGATAAAAGGTCTTCTTGGCGGTTGACCATTGCGTAACCCATCGTCCGATGTGACCAGCCATATCGCTCATCTTCCGTATCAACAGCATTGGCAATACAAACGTGGCGAGAACCCCAGGGATCAGAATCACGTACCCACTCGGCAGCGTCGAGACGATGGACAGCATCAGCAAGGCCACAGCGAGGTGAATGCAAATGTCGAGGTTCTTGTAGATTGCGGACAAAGAGGGCAACCAGTTGAACGTCATCATCAAGCCAGTCGTGGACGCACTAACGAGAAAGACGAGCACATAAATGCTCGGTTCGAGCGCGAGTTGGGCGATGTGGCGTACCAGTTCCATGTTCGCGGAGAGGGGTTGAGCGAGGTCCATTAGATTTCCTCCGGGGGATTGAATTGCGCGGCTTGGCGAATGCGGTCCGCAAAGCCCGACGCGGCGGGAACCGCCACGGCTGTTTCTTCTGCGTCGTTGACAGACGCGCTGATCGGCGCGGCACAGTCCCTCTCGGTCAACTCCACGACTGGAGCCACTTTTGAACGGCGCAAGAGTTCCTTGTCCTTGAAAAACAGAGGCTGCATTCCTCGGATTGGCGGATAACCACCCGCAAACGTCAGCATTTCTCCTGCCTTAACGATCTTCTCTGGATCGCGGCGGGACTTCTTTGCGGGGCGAAGCCTCATACATTCGTCCGGCGTCAGCAGCGGACGACCGACCTCCTGCATCCGGTCGGTGACGTTTCCGGAGAAAATGTCCATGGCCTTGTGCGACCGATCCCGCCGCTCACTTACTTGCGTGCTGGCACCACTCATTTTTGAAAGGATCTCAGCCGTCGCCAGTTCGTTCGGCGCATAGGCAACGCGAATATGGCAGTGGCCCATGATCGAATTTTCACGACCATAGGTGTTCTGCAACTGCGTTAATGTCTGGACGATCAACACGGCCTTAAGACCGTATCCACCCATGAAACCAAGAGAGCGCTCGAAGATTTCCAGCTTTCCGATGCTGGTAAATTCATCGAGCATCAACAGCAGCCGGTGCTTGTAGATGGCTTTGCCGTCCGCGCCGAGGTTCTTGAGTTGGCGGCGCAGAAACAGATTCATCATCACGCGGATGAGCGGTTGCAGCCGGTCGATGTCAGACGGCGGAACGACAAGGTAAAGCGACATTGCCTTGTCGCCCTGCATCAGGTCATCCAGCTTGAAGTCCGATTCCGCGATGTTCCGTGCAACGATTGGATCGCGGTACAGCATGAGCTCAGTCTTGGCCGAGGAATGCACGCCAGAGCGTTCCGGGTGCGCGGCTGCAAGCATTTCCTTGGCCGAGGCGTGGACAAACTCATTGACGCTTTCACGTCCATGATCGAATCCGATCATGGACGTCAGCATCGCGTCAAAATCCTTCACGTCTGGCATAGCAAGCGCCAGACTCACGTCTCGCAAGGTTGCAATTCGATTTTGGCCTTTCTGGACTTTGTAAAGGACATGCAGGAGAGAGGCCGAGAGCCAGGCGAAGCCGGTCTTCATCCAAAAATCCTTGAGGCCTTTGCCTTCAGGGTCGATCAGCATGGTCCCGATGTTCTGTACATCGGCAATCTCATGGTTCGTTCCCATGCGGACCTCAGCTAACGGGTTGAACCGTGCCGATCCACTTTCCGAGGCCGGATCGAACTTGAGAATGCGTTGACCTTGGGAAGCCCGCCATCCCGAGGTCAGCCGCCAATTCTCGCCCTTGATGTCGAGAACCAGTGTTGACGCGGGCCACGTCAGAAGCGTGGGGACAACGGAAGCCACCCCCTTACCGGAACGTGTGGGCGCGAAGATCAAGACATGTTCTGGGCCATCGTGCCGCAGGGTTTCGATGCCGAAGTACCCCGGCCAACCGCCGACGACCACACCTTGTGGTTGAAACAGGTTCGCGTCTTTCGCATCCTCTTTCGTCGCCCAATGGGCGGAGCCGTGGAGAGTGTTGGCGCTTTGGTTGCCATGAAGGCTTTTCGTCCGCACGCGGGAAGCAAACATCCGAATGGTCAAAATCATGACCAGCGCACAGATGAGGCCACCATATGCGCCGATCACCACGAACCATGGGGGATGTCCATAGGCACAGGTGAAGTCCCATGCCCATGCCCACGAAGCCCGTTCAAGGGCGTAAAAACCCCAAACCGTCTGCCATGCATAACCTGTTACCAAACTAACGACAGCCAGTACGACGAAGGCAATAAGGATGATCATGACGCTTCCCCTTTCGGCAGCGTCACAACGTGCAGGCCGGTTTCACACATGGCTTCGTTCCGCATCACCCATTTTTGGGTGCGCGGTTCATAAATGTCGGTGATGCGGCGATAGCCGGTGCTGGTGCGCTTGATCTGAACAATCACGTCCACCAACTCCCGGAGAAATTCAGGAATGTCGTGCATCTTCAGACCCGCCCAGGCGGTGTTCTGGACGAACTTGCGATTCAGAACCTGTTCGGGGCTGTACGCATGGATCGTACACATGAAGCCGGTGACGCCAGAGTTGAGCGACCCGAGTGCGGCAAAGGCGTTTTGAGTACTGATTTCCCCGAAAATCACTGCGTCCGGGGTTATCCGCATTTCGTGATCATAGAGCTGCCGCCAATCGACCATGCCGGAAGACGTGGATTCTTCGCGGGCCGCTAAAAGGCCATTACCATCCCAGAACCGCTCAATATGCAGCTCAGGCGTATCTTCGACGGCGATAACGCGCCAATCGTTGGGCAGAAAATCTAAAAGCTTGTTCAGAAGTGTCGTCTTGCCGGTGTTTGTGGCACCGGAGAGGATCATGTTCGCTTCGGTGAGAATCGCGTTCTGAAGGTATGCGACAACGGCAGGGCTTGCCCCCACTTGTTCCCAAGTGGGGGTGAAGGGATGCTTGCAGCGAATGGCAAGGCTAACGCCGGAACGTGTGGACGCCCCAACCAAGGCCTCAAAGCGGTGCATGACCTCAGGGATTACGCACGAGAGCTTGGGTGAGGTTTTTGGGTCAAACTTAACCCTCGTATAGTTCGCCAGGGACTTGCACATGTCCTCAATGCGGGCAAGCGTCAGATCAGGGGCGGCGATGAGCCGCTTACCCTCACCGCGTCGGTCTATGATCACCGTTTGCGGCGTGTTAATCCTTATTTCGACTGTATTGGGATCGTCATAGAACGAAGCCAGCGGACGAAGGATGGTTGCGATTGCGGATGCCATATTTGCCTCCCGCCTAACCGCAACGAACCGACACCACCACACCCTGAGCATTCAAGGCAATGGTGGTGCGGCCCGCCACAAATTCCATGGTGACGGCTTGCCCCGGATGGACGATGCGGACCTGGGGCAAGGTTTCGGTATTGAGGGGAAGAACCTCGCCCACACGGGCAAGGTTCAGATCACAGCGCGGCACCGTGTCCTCCCCGGCGAAAACCGGGGAAGACAGACCAAACAGTGCAAACAAAATAGTGGCAATGGCGCTCATGACCATCACCGCCATGCGGACGCGGATTCAGGGGACCAACCGCACGTTAAAACGTAAGTGCCGCCCCCGCCGCTAACGAGATGAATTGGGGTTGTGCCGCAAGGGCTTTGCCCATATCCAACGATATCATAAAAGGCTGTGCCAGATGGCGTAACCTTGGCAAAAATTTCGTCTTTACAGTATTCGCCACTGCCGTCGCAATCACTGTAGTGTATACAAAAACCACTTGATGCATCCTGAGTTCCCGTGATTTCAGGTGCAGAACTAAATACATCTCCTGTTACTGGATTTTTTCTAACTGTTCGAGTCGCCCAATTCTTCACGCCAGAGCAAGAACCCGTGTAGCTCCAAACGGTTGAACCTGAAGCAGTGAATCCACTTACGGATATTTTATAGTGTGTGTTGCTTTCCTGCGTCGTTGAACACACATCAGATGGCCCAACCGGATCGCCATCACCAATGACTTTTTCATAGATCGTGGCGTCTGGCCGTTCCCATTGCTCATAGCGTAGGGTGGTGTAATAGGCATTGCAGCCTTCATAGGTAGCTGCGCCGTTCTGCTTATCCACTGTGCCGTTGAGGGTGTAGACGAACTGTTGTGCCCCCGGCAGAACCTCCGATGACGCGATGGTGTAGGGGCTACCATTGACGCTGATCGTCACTGTGGTCAGCGGATACGCATACAATTCATCATCATGATATTGATAGCCGGTGACAGCGTGGTCGTGCGTGTAGGTGGTGGCCGAGGTCTGGCAGGATGTGACATAGACCGGCGTGGTGCCGCCCTTCAGATAGTAGAAACGCTCTTGGCCATAACTCGTGTTCGTATCCAGATCATGAATCCACTTCGATGGGTCCATGCAGCCATCCGTTGTCGCGGTAATAGCCAGGGTCGAAGTGTCCGGCGTGCATTCGGTGATGTATTGCGACACTCCGTCGATGGTGATGCGCTTGCGACTTTGCAGCGTCACCGTACCCGCCGCTTGATTCACGACGGGTGAACAGACGTATTCCCCGGCTGTATCGGTATAGATCGTCTCGTGAACGAACGTGCGCCCGGTGTCATTGCACGATGACGCCTGATAGGTCACGCCACCCCGGATATAGGTCCACATCGACAGCTCATAAGACTTCCCTGTCGTGTAGTTGTGACGCAACGAACATTCCGACGTGCTTTCGGTCATCGTGATCGGCGTGGAGAGCGTGGATGTGTCACAGCCTCGCGCCTGAACAACGGCTCCGGTGCGATTGCTGTAAATCAAGGCGGATTGCGGGGTGGCCGTTCCTGCCGTGAAATCAAACAGGATGGAGCATTGCCCTTCATCCTCAGAGATCGTGAAGGGTTGGTCTGTGTCCTTGGTGCAATCGCTGACCGTGTGCGTCTCGCCCTGATCGTCCGCGTAATACCAAGTGTATTGCGGCCAGGCGGTCATGGCGTCGAGTTCCACCACGTCATCACAAGCCAGGTAGGATTTCTTGAGCAAATAGCTCACGTCGGAATCCGAACAGGCGGATTCCGACGACAGCACGCCATCGCTGAAGGTTTGCGTCTTGGATTGCTGAAAGGCGGTTTCCTTGCCGATGTCCACACGGACCTTGCAGCCGTCCGTTGTCAGTGCTGTCGTTAAGGTAGGGTCTTCTTCCTCTGTTGCCGTCGCTGCGTTCGTCGGACTGGAATAGCCCGAGGCTAGATCGTTGTTGCTCCCGGAACTGCCGACCGCGTTGTCCTGGGTATCGTCCGCAACGGCCTTTTTCTCGTCGTCGGTTTCTTCCGTCGCGTTGAGTTTTTCCAAAGCAGAAACCAGAGCGGTTTTGCTCCCCTCAACGGTCATAGACTTTTCGGGAAACAGCTCAGAGGTTTCTGAAGCGTCAAATTGTGCGGTCAGGCCTTCGGAGGAAATCACTTCGGTCTTGTCACCCTTAGCAACCGACATCACCAGGATTTGACCAATAGACTTGCCCTCAACATCGACCTTTCGGGCGTAGCCGTTGGCCGTAACGCCTGAAATCAATTTCGGGTCGATGCCGTCGACTTGGCCGAGACTGAATGTCGTGGCGACGGCTTGTTGATCGGTTGGCAGTGTCGTTGCGGCCTTCGGCCAAACCGGCACCGATGCAAGATCGGTGTTCGCCAATGTTGCCGCATCAGGCGTTGCCGTGGTTGTGTTTGTGGTGGCGAAGGCCAAGGCCGAGAAAAGTGTGAGTGAGACGACGGCGCACGCCGCCGTAAACTTATTACGCATGGCATTTACCTCTGTTTCTGATCGTCAGTTTTTGCGATGTACCAATCCGTATCCGGGCGAATTTGAAGCCGCGTGCCTTGCGCCACGTTAAGGATAGAATTGAGATTAATGGTTCGTTCGAGCGCAGAAGCGGACACTTCGCCCAAGCGTTGCGACAATTCTTCGCCGCCAGTAGCGAGATTGCTACTTTGGTTTGAGAGGGTTTCGTTCGTGGTCGTGCTGGTCGTTGCCGCACGAACCGCCGTGGAAATTCCTGCAAGAATGAATGCGGTACCGTAGCGTTCCCAAAAGCGGTTATCGACCACACCTGACATACCAAGCTTGCCTTGCATGTCAGTTCCATTGGCTTTCATGCCGAAGATTTCCGCACGATGCCCACCGAGAAGGATTCGTGAGCAACGCAACGGCGCTCGACTGCTCCCCACTTTGTCCAAAGACTTAAAGCCACAGACGAGACGAGAACCCTTGGGAATAAGAATGTTGCGCCCGTGATAGCCAAAGACATCACGAGAGACTTGCAACACCACAGCCCCGCCTATTGAGCCATCAAGCTGTGTGTTGATGCCTGTTTCAAGCGTGACCGATATATAGCGGTCCGTAGTAACTATGCGGCTGTTGTCTACCGGCAAGGTGCTGGTGATTGCCGCTTCTTGATACTCAGCCTCTTTTGCCGTTTTCACCACGGCAGCCAGATCAAGCGGCATCGCAAATTTATTGGAGGCCGATCCCGCGCCAATGGTGCCAATGGTAGAACTGGAACCAACACGCGGCAGCGATACCGGGACGGCCACGTTCGGCCAGGCGTTCAGTCCACCACGGCGGCTTTGATACGCCGCCTGTGCCGCAAGCTCAATCGGGTCGGGTTGAGGTGACTTGGACACAGGCGGCGGTGCCGGGGCCGGAGCAGGGGCCGGAACCGGAACCTCTCGAATAACTTCTTTCTTGATGACAATCGGGCCAAAATTCGGCGTCGGGGCTGGCTTTGGGACTTCTTTCTTCGGCTCAGGTGGCTTGAATGACCATGCCGCCGGGTCATCTTGCGGCATAGGTTCGGGCGTTGGAATTGCGGGCTGGCAATGTCCCCCTAACGTCATACCAAAAGCCAGAGCTAAATCGCACAAGCCAGACATCAGGGCGTCTCCCCGGTGTATTGCACACACAGGAAGGACTTGCCGGATTTCAGGCTGATGAGGGATGACACCGATTCAATGATGAAGGTATTGCCCTGGACACGGGTATTGACCAGTTCGTCTATGCCATCACGCACCACATAGGCCGTGGGCATTTCCATCGGGTCGTATTTCTCGCCGTATTGGAGATAGGTAAAGAAGTCGTCGCGGTAGACCGTAACCGGCTTCAGTTCGGTTTCCGCATCTCCGCCGCCCCAGAGTTTATAATCTTTCCAACCGTGCAGTTTTGATGGATCAAACGGCACCGAGCGCACGAAGTCTTCGCCCTTCGGTGCTGGATTGGTCAGGTCGTGGATTGCGGCTGCAACCTTATCGGCGCGTTTCTCTGAAGGCTCTTTTCCCTGTCGTTCGCCGCCCTGTTCAGAAGAGGCATCAGATACGGGAACAGCCCCTTGAACCGAGGCAGGCATTTCTCGGCCAAGAAGCCGCACCACCACATCCGGCACGTATTTGGAATTGAAGCTCTCCGACCGGAGATAGAACGGATAAACCGTGCCTGTCTTGGTGTAGACGTTGAGGTTGGTATCCACGCCATAGGTGGAGGGCCGAACCGCGATCATGTTGGAAAACTTGACCTGGACCTGAAACCCGGTTGGATCGCCCAGATCGGCAGCGGCAATCACCGCATCGGGTGGCAAAATGATCGTGGTGGTCATGAATTCGCGGGTGCGAACCTTGTAGACACAATCATCACAAACCCGCACGGCATAGACGCCATCACGCGGCTCACTAACATTCCAGCTTTCTTGGATTTGCCCTCCGGCCCCGTCGCGGGACATCATTGGGAAAATCCCTTCGGCCTGATCGGCGGCTTGGAAGACAGAGTTTGCCGACATTGGAATTTGCGGCGGCTGAGGAATCTTCTGGGCCGATTGTGCGGGTTGCCCGGTTTGTCCTGTCGAGGACCGTCCGGGAGGAGAAGACGAAACCGCACCACGGCTGTTGAGAACCGTCGCGGCAAAAGCTCCGGGGCAGGTAAACGACGACGAAAAAAGCAGGGCCGAGGCCAGCACAACAGTAGGAATGATCTTCGGCGCAGAAAGATCTTTGGCCTGTTTCCAGGCGTCAGACAACGGCGGAACCCCGCCGAGATTGTGACGGGTCATTGTTTCCCCCTTGGCTGAACGGACATGCCGAGAACGCGAATCCCGAGCGGATTTTCATAACGCTCATCGTCACGCACGGTTTGTTCGCGAGTGGTCACGGTTAGATACGCCCGGAGAGCGAGAGAGGTTTTCTCCTTTCCAGAACGATGGTCTGTTTGGGTAAAATCCACGGCGTAAAGACGTTTTGGCCCACGTGTCGGCAGCCGTTCAGCCGTTTCAATAGTGACGGAACGAGTCAGCCCAGTTTTGACCGCTGCTTCATATTCAGTGAGTCGTTCCTTGGCGAAGGTTTCCCAAAAATCTTTGTCCGAAAATCCCCGCGCTTCTGTCATCCGCGAGGCTTGGCTTACCGTGTCCATCGGCTTAACCAAGGTCACGTAACGGCGGGCGAAGGATTCCATCAGCAAGTCAAAACCCTTCACATTCTTGGTGATGGGCTCGATGCGGACCCGTGTCGCCGGATCAACTTGCACCACACGATCTGTGGACGGTTCGATACGCAGCAAGGCAATCTGTGTGGTCTTGAGCGGGACGAGTGTTGATATCGCGGACGCTAAGACGATGACGACGACCCCCAGGGATACGTTCATCATCACCGAAAGCCGGAACATCCATGCCAACCGCCGATGCGCTACGTCAAAGGCATAAGGATCGGCATCCCGAACGCTGTCATGGTTGACCGGGGCCACTTCAGGCAGTGTCTCTTTCCTGCGCCCAAAGAGAGGCGTTCGCCGCTCCTTTGGCGGCTTATCATGGGGGCGCTTGAACGGGTTTCTCATTACCCACGCCCCCAGGTGAACGTGGGAGCGTCATAAGGAATGGGGCTGCACGGACTGCCTTCGGTTCCAGCGCACGGCGACGGCAGCGGCTCATCAGTACCAGAGCCATCCTTTTGCAGTTCAACATCACCACTCGTGACACAGGCGGACAGCATAAAAGCGGCGGCAATCATCAAAATGGTCTGTTTCATGTGTGTATCCCCCCCTTCGGGAATGCTGAAAGGGCGGCGCGTTAAGACGCGCCACCGTTGTAACGATTGAGAAAATCTTGGGCTGCTGCGGGGCGGCTGAGGGCCGAGGCCAGACCGCTTCCGATACCTTTGGTGGCGGACATGGCGTGACTTCCCATGGCTGCATAACCACCAATGTTCTTTCCGATGTTTTGCGCCGCATCGGCGTAGCGACTGCCCATCGTGAGCGGGTTCATTTTTTTGCTGGTCATTACAGCAACAGCAGAGGCCCCCGCCGTCATGATTCCGGCAGCGGCATTCGAGAACATTGTCTGCATGCATGAATTGACGAGAGAGGTTCCTTCGGTCATCAGCGCCGAACCAATGATCCCGAGGAACAGGATTGCCAGAAATCGCGGATTGCTGATGCTGGCAAACTCATCCAGTTCGCCACTGCTGATCGACACCGGGTCGATGCTGATTTCATTCACGCCGGAGATCGTGAGCGCGAGAGCAACTGAGCAAGCGAAGAGAACGACGATAGAGCCGAGCAAGCCCTTGCCCGTGGACGAGGCCAGGCCGCGCCCCCAATCAAAAGCATAGGACATCGCGAAGAAGGTCGAGAGGACCGCGTACATCACCAGACGGAAGATCGCGACGATCACCTGGAAGGCATACGAAACCACGAAAACAAAGAATGGCGCGACGAGGATGAAGGCATAGAGAAAATACTGTGGATTGTAGAGAGAGCCTTCTCGGACCAGCACCGAGGCAACCTGAATCACTTTAGCGACAGCCAGTGAAGCCGTAGCCGCCAAGTGAACAATGCCGTCATAACCCGTGCTTTTATTCTCGACACTAACAACAGAAAATGCGATCTCAGAAGCTCCGCCCATAATATCCATGGACAGATTAAATATATAACTCACAAGTCCAAGTGATTGACCACCAAGAAGAAAACATGATATTGTTATATAGATAAAGTCGTGGCCGATCTTCTTTACATCAACCATACCAACGACTAGCTTCAATGCTACGACAACGACCCAAAGCCCGACCAAAGAGGAAAAAATGATGAGAATCGGATTGATGAGCGCCGCGCTCAACTTATCAACAAAGCTGTTCACCAAGTCGATGTACTGCGACAAGGGTTCGCAGGTGAAACAGTTGGTACTCAGGTCGCTGGCGCTGGTGTCTACCGTATTAGCCATGACCGTTGCCTCCGTCGCGGTCGGCAGCACGGCATTTGCGGGCGCGATGAAGCGCGATACGCAGATGGCTACCGCAGAGAAGTTTTTTGACTGGGGATTTGCACAGAAGGTCTGGTTCGAAATGCCAACCTGGGAAGCGGAAGAAGCTGAGTGGGCTAAATACGCAGCCGACTTCAATCCGTGGCTTGCCCTGTATAAGCAGGATCCGCGTAAAGCTTTTGCAACACTCGATAAGATGCCCAAGGCCAAACGGCTTCGCGTCCAGCGCGGCTACGACATGCAGTTGGCTTACGATCAGTGGTTCGATCACGTCTATTCGACGTGGTACAATAACTATGGCTTTGAAGCTGTGGTCGCCGCGTCTCCAGCGGTCAATAAGAAGGCCCCGACCTTCGACGACGTGGTGGCCTTGACCGGGCAACGCGCCAAGTGCTTCCCCAAACGATTGCTCAACGAATGCGGCCCCGTTCCTGATTGGCGTTCTCCTGAGTGGAAAGCTAAGGAGCAAACCTTGTTCGCGGAAACCGCTAAGGAGATTGCCGCGAACAAGGCAAAGCGGGAAAAACGTGGCTGGTGAGGACATCATTCTTCGTCCTCCACGCCGGTCGTATCCTTCACCTTTTTCGGGGACAGACCTTTTTTGATCTCCGCAATGGCTTGCAGCTTCAGGCTTTGCGCCATCATCTGGCTTTGGCTTGCCATGGCGCGGGCCTGAAGAATTTGCGCCTGCGCCGTGATGTGGGTGCGTTGCTGTAACGTGGCGGCGCTGTTCAGGTCTTCTTGGAGCTGATCGGCGCTTTTGCTGATGTCGGAGGCGAGG
>JAFGWD010000026.1 GCA_016937315.1 Rhodospirillaceae bacterium | reverse complement strand
GGCGGCCGAGGCGGTGTTGCCGATGCCCATCTCTCCGGGGCAAAACACGCTCATTTCCGGGCGAATCGCACGCATGCCAACATTCAGCGCGGCGACCAAATCCGCTTCGGACATCGCTGGGGCTTGTGTGAAATCGGCGGTCGGGCGGTCCATTTCGATGTCATAGATGTCATAGGCGACGTTCATCGCCTTGCACATGGTATTGAACGCCGCGCCGCCGTGCAGATAGTTTTGGTGCATTTGCTCGGTGACGGACATGGGATAGGCGGAGACCCCCAAATTGGCAATGCCATGATTGCCGACAAAGACGGCGGCGTGGGGGTGGGTCATCACCGGCGGGTGGCGTCCTTGCCATGCGGACAGCCATTCTGCCAGAGATTCCAACCGTCCAAGCGAACCGGCGGGTTTGGTCAGATTGGCTTCCCGTTCCCGTGCGGCTGCGGCTGCGGCTTCGTCAGGACCGGGGAGGTCGCGTAGGATCGCTCGAATATCATCAAGCGAAGAAACGATGAGGGTCTTCACCATCCGCCGTTTTCTCCCTAGAGTGTGCGTCAAAGAGCCCCATGCTATAGACGATCAAAACAGGGAAATCATCCTCCTTATGTCCACACCGTCCTCTTCCTCACCCTCGACCAACGGTCTGTCCGCTTGGTTCGATGATCTGCTGTTCGCCATTATCTTCCTGACCCGCGTGCCGTTGCCCGCCGGGAGTGCCGCGAGAAACAATCCCTTAGCCACGGCCATGCGGACCTTTCCCCTGGCCGGGGCCATGATTGGCCTGATCGGAGGGCTGACGTTTGTTGCCGCCTCGGCCTTGGGTGCGCCTCACGCCCTGGCGGGTGTTTTGGGTGTGGCGGCTACCGTTTTGTTGACCGGCGCGTTGCACGAAGACGGATTCGCCGACATTGCCGATGGTTTTGGCGGCGGTCTGACACGCGAACGCAAAATGGACATCATGCGAGATTCCCGGGTTGGGACCTATGGTGGCGCGGCCTTGGTGCTGAGTCTGTTACTCCGCGCCACGGCGGCGGGAAGCATGGCTCCCGTGGATGCTTTGTTTGCCTTTATCGCCGCGGCGGCCTTGGGGCGTGGTCTGATCCCGATTGCTATGACGTTGAATTTGTCGGCCCGTTCCGATGGTGTGGGGGCATCTTCTGGCTATCCTACCGAAGGGTCCACATGGACGTCGATTCTGCTGGCACTTTTGATTGCGCTGATCACCTTGGGACCGGGACAAGGGTTTTTGTGTTTCGGCGTTGGGGTGGTGGGCGTTTGTGCCCTTGCGGGACTGGCCAAGCGCCAAATCGGCGGCTATACCGGCGATGTTCTGGGGGCTGGGGCGCAACTGGTGGATATTCTGGTGATGATAACCGTTGCCATGCTCCGTGCGCCGGTCTGAGATCATGCAAAGGAAACGCCTGCAAATGCGTTTGAATGGGGAAAAAACCCGCTGGTGGTGGGTTCGTCATGCGCTGGTTCCCGTGGCGGGGAAGATCGTTTATGGCCGCACCGATGTGGCGTGCGACACCTCAGACACGGTGCTTTTTGCGGCGCAAGCGGCGCGTCTGCCCAAGGATGCGATTCTGGTGACCAGCGGCCTGTCTCGCGCGGTGAAGACACTGGAGGCCTTGGTTGCGGCGGGATATCCCGCCGATCCGGCATCGGCGTTGGTCGAACCGGCGTTTGAAGAACGCTTTTTTGGGGATTGGGAGAATCTCAGTTGGGACGAAATCGACGGACGTGATCCCGGGGCTCCCTTACGTTTTTGGGAAAACCCCTTCGGTTTCCGTCCTCCGGGTGGTGGAGAGAATACCTTTGATCATGGGGTGCGGGTCGCGGCGGCGGTGGAACAGCTCAACGCCTTGTATCCCAATCGCGATATTGTCGCGGTGGCGCATGCGGGGACGATTCGTGCCCAGATTGGCACAGTGCTGTCTCTTTCCCCCGTCAATGCGGCGGTGATTGATGTGGACTTCGTTTCGATTTCTCGTATTGACCACTATCACGACGAGTTGGAAGGCATCGCACGAATCGGCGCGGTGAATGCTGTGTATGTTTGAAACGACCCCCTTGCCGCCGGTCTCTCTTGTCTTGGGTGGAGCCCGGTCCGGCAAAAGCACGTTGGCTGAATCTTGGGTCGAGGCTGAGGCCAAACGCCGCGACGTGGTGGCGTTGTATTTGGCGACGGGTCGCGCCTGGGACGCCGAGATGGAATCCCGTGTCGCTACCCATCGTGCCCGACGTGGGGCGATTTGGGAAACCGTTGAGGAACCCTTGGCGGTGGCAGCCTGTCTCCCATTGTTGCCGCCAGGGCGCCCGATTTTGCTGGATTGTCTGACGTTGTGGGTGACCAACCACCTTTTGGAAGGCCATGACCTTGATGCCGAAATTGCGATTCTGGTTGATGCCTTAAATCAGGCACCAGGGCCGGTGGTGTGTGTCAGCAACGAAGTTGGTCTGGGCATTGTCCCCGATAATGCGCTCTCCCGCGCCTTTCGCGATGCACAGGGTTTGGTCAACCAACGGGTTGCGGCTGTGGCGGGGCATGTTGTTTTTGTTGCGGCGGGTTTGCCGCTCACCCTGAAATCCGAGAATAAGGACTGCTGTTGATGAGCGAGGATGCTCTGAATCGCCGCCATGCGGAGAAGATGAAAAAGCACAAAGAGGCCCGCGACCGCCTGATGTCCGGGAAGACCGTGGAAAAAGGCCTATTGATGGTGCACACCGGACCAGGCAAGGGCAAGACCACGGCGGCCATGGGTCTGGCTTTGCGGATTATCGGTCATGGTGGCCGGGTTGGCATTGTGCAGTTCATCAAAGGCTCTGGCCATTGGGATACCGCCGAACGCCGGGCCTTGGAGTGCTTTGGCGATCAGGTGGACTTCCGTATCATGGGTGAAGGCTTCACCTGGGAAACCCAGGACCGCAGCCGCGATATTGCCAGTTGTGCGGCGGCGTGGGATTTGGCTCAGGCGTGGATCACCAGTGGCGACTATTCCATGATTATTCTGGATGAGTTGAACATTGCGTTGCGTAACGCGTATTTGGATATAGACGATGTGCTTGCGGCGTTTGCAGCGCGTCATCCCGATCTTCATATTGTCGTGACGGGGCGCAATGCCCCTGAAAAGCTCATTGAAGCCGCCGACTTGGTGACAGAAATGAGCCTCGTGAAGCATCCCTTCCGTGCTGGGGTCAAGGCGCAAGCCGGGATCGAATTTTAAGCGGTTTTGCTGCGGTTTGCTGCGCTGTGTGTGACGACAGGTAAGGGGACATTACCGAAATGACGGCGATTATGTTTCAGGGCACGGGGTCCGACGTCGGCAAGTCCATGCTGGTGGCGGGGTTGTGTCGCGCTTTGGTTCGACGCGGTTTGTCGGTGCGTCCGTTTAAGCCGCAGAACATGTCCAATAATGCAGCGGTTACGGCGGACGGCGGGGAGATTGGCCGGGCGCAGGCCTTGCAAGCCAAGGCGTGTGGTGTGCCGTTGTCGGTGGATATGAACCCGGTGCTGTTAAAGCCGCAAACCGACGTCGGAGCACAGGTCGTGGTGCGCGGTCGGATGCAGGGATCGTCCAGCGCCCGTGATTTCTTTTCCCGGAAAGCGGCGTTGATGCCTGAGATATTGAAAAGCTTTCGCACGCTCGAATCGGAATGTGACATCGTCCTGGTGGAGGGTGCAGGCAGCGCGGCAGAAGTCAATTTGCGTGCCAATGACATCGCCAACATGGGCTTTGCCGAAGCCGCCGATGTGCCGGTGGTGCTGATTGGCGACATCGACCGGGGCGGCGTGATTGCATCCTTGGTGGGGACGCATGCCCTAATTTCTGAAAGTGAACAGAATCGGTTGGCCGGATACCTGATCAATAAATTCCGGGGCGATGCCACGTTGTTTGATCCGGCGGTGGATGCGATTCGTGCCAGGACCGGCCTAGGCTGCTTGGGCGTGGTGCCGTGGTTCGCCGATGCCGCCAAACTTCCCGCCGAAGATGCCATGGCCCTGGAAAACCGGGATATGTCCCGCAAAGGCGGGCGCATTTTGGTGGCGGTGCCACGGTTGTCGCGGATTGCAAATTTTGACGATTTGGATCCTTTGGCCGCTGAAGACGATGTGGATGTGATTTTTGTCCCGTCGGGAGACCCGATTCCGGCGGATGCCACCGTGGTGATTTTGCCTGGATCAAAGGCAACCCGTGCCGATCTGGATGTGTTGCGGGCCGAAGGCTGGGATATCGACATCAAAGCCCATGTGCGGCGTGGCGGGTTTTTGGTCGGTCTGTGCGCCGGATTTCAGAGCCTGGGCATGGTGGTCAGTGATCCTGATGGGATCGAAGGTCCGCCCGGCGATACGCCCGGTTTGGGGTATTTGGACCTGGTGACGTCTATGCGTGGAAAAAAGGTTTTGCAAGAGGTTCAGGGCCATGACCACTGGTCCGATAGCCCGATCCACGGCTATGAAATGCATGTGGGCGAAACCTTGGGCTCTGGACTCGATTCGCCGTGGGTGACTCTGGGCAATACGGCGGTGGGGGCCATGGATGCCACGGGCCGGGTCATGGGGTGCTATATCCACGGGATTTTTGCTTCCGATGGATTTCGTGCGGCGTTCCTACGCCATATTTCTTCTGCGGAACGTCAGGCCACGGCCTATGACCAGCAGGTTGAAGCCGTCTTGGACAAACTCGCCGACCATATGGAAGCCCACGTCGATATTGATGCGATTCTGGCCGCCGCACGATAACTGAGGGCAGAGAGACGGAGAGCTCGACCCAATCCTGAACATCGACGACGTTTCCCGCCAATCGCAAAGATGGCGTTGGACCATCAAACCGGGTGGGAATGCGGGCAAAGCAAAGGGCGGCATGTGCCGCCCTGTAGGGTCTTCGTCGATAAGTGGTGCCCCCGGGGAGACTCGAACTCCCACTTCCTGAGGAAAACAGATTTTGAGTCTGCCGCGTCTACCAGTTCCGCCACAGGGGCCCCGTGAGGACATGCCTCCGAAGACCGCCGACTATACGGAGAGGATTTTTTGCGTCAAGTCCTCTGTTGCGATTTCTGCAAATAACATCGGGCGGCCCTTTCGAGCCGCCCGTGATCATGGTCTTTTGGGGCAGGATTAGGCCTTGTTCAGCGGCCACTTCACTTTGCCGTACATCTCGTTCACCAACTGCGCCAGGCCGGTGTACATGGCGGCGAATGCGGTAAACATGCCTTCCCAGCCGGCCAGGGTGTGGAAGGTATGGCCGATTTCCGTGCCATGGAAGACGTTGGCCAAGGTCAACAAGGCAAACAGGACGACCACACCGGCAAAGGTGATTTGCAGGGCGGTGTTGGTACGCAAGGTGCAATAGTACAGAACGGCGGACATGGCGCCCCAGATGCCGAGGAAGAAGGCCATGGAGGTCGGGGTCGCAGCTGCGATTCCCAAAGAGGTCTTCGGCAGCATGATCAGGGTGCACAGCACGATCCAGAACATGCCATAGGACGTGAAGGCAATGGTGCCAAAGCTCGCGCCTTTTTTCCATTCCATCCAGCCAACGAACAACTGGGTCATGCCGCCATAGAACAGCCCCATGCCGATGATCATGGAATCCAGAGGGAAGAAACCAGCGTTATGGGCATTCAGCAAGAAAGTGGTCAAGCCAAACGCGCACAGGCCCAAGGGCGCGGGGTTGGCGGAGGTGTCAGCCAGCACAGTCTTGGGTGCCGAAGGATCAATCACAGGTGCACTCATTGGGTTCTCTCCAGCTTGCGTGTCCGGTTTTTCTGTTTCTCCGGACGATCGTTTCGTTGGTTCATAGAGCCCGGTTCGGTCCCCCCCAGAGCGAACAATTTGGTACGACAACAGCCTCGCCAAACTTGAATAGTTCCAAGTTTATGGCAAAGGTGCTGGTTTTGAACCAAACAGTTCGTAGTGTATCCTTGCTAAGAACAATTCCAATAAAGGAACCAGCTCCTCCCCCAAGGATGCCCCAATCGGGTACAGCTCCAGCTCATCAAGAAGGCGATGATAAACGGAGATAAGACGAAATCAATCCCTCAAATCGATATTTTACGACCTGCTGAGATTGGGTAGGGAAGAAAAGACGTTTCGCCCCTTCGGCGTGTCTTTCAAAGGGGCGAAACTGTTCTTTATTTCGATATTAAGCGGGATTGACCAGGGCACTGCTAGTGGCGATGGTTGTCTGTGGTGGCTTCACGATGAGGCCAAGAGCCGCAGCAAACGCGCACAACACTGAGCAGACCATAAACGCTGTCCCGTATCCTCCTGTGCGATCCAAGAGATATCCAGCGGCGAGAGGTCCAAAAAAGCCCGCGACACCCCAGGCCGTGAACAGAATCGCATAGTTGAAGCCCATGTTCCGAGTGCCGTAAAAATCACCCACGGCGGACGGATATACGGCCAGCATGGCTCCGTACGAGAAGGTGATCACCATTGCCCCGGCAAGGATCGTTGCAAAGCTGTCAAAGCTTGAGAACATGGCCAATGTCACGGCTTGCAACAGGTACAGGATGGCCATGGTGCGCCCACGTCCGATTTTGTCGGAAATAAACCCAGAGACCGGGCGTCCCAGTGCGTTGGAAATCGCGATCATGGCCACCAGAGCCACGCCCATGCTGGTGCCGGTCTGAAGTGTGGCAATCTTCGCCAGATGACCGATCAGCATCAGTCCGGTCATTGACCCAGCCAGAAACATCAACCACAGCAGGTAAAACTGCGGTGTTCTCAGCATTTCTTTCCAGGAGTAGTCGATACCGGTGATGGCCTGGCTCGACGCTGTCGTCGGTTGAGCCGAGGTTTGCGGAACCGACAGAAATTGGGCGAGGATGACGATAATCAGGCCGAACGCGATGCCCAGAATCTTGAACGTGGCAAACATGCCATAGGATGCCATTAAAAACTTGGTCAAGGGCGCGATATACAAAGATGCCAGACCAAATCCGGTGACAACAATGCCTGCAATTAGGCCCTTTTGCTCGGGTTTGAACCATTTCACGGCGGCGGGTGTGGTTGCGGAATACCCCATACCGATGCCTGCTCCGGTTAGAACGCCAAAACACAGGATGACGCCGGTCAGGTTGGGAAAGACGCTGGATAACACCAGCCCAAGGCCGGTGAAAACCCCGCCTGCGGTGGCGACGATGCGAGGGCCGAAGGCGTCCTGCAGCCGCCCGCCAACCAACATGACCAAGGCAAACATAACAATAGCCACGGTATACGGTAGGGAGGCCTCAACGCTTGTCCACTTATAGGTGGAGCTGAGCTGCGCGGAAAAGATGCTCCAAGCGTACAACACGCCGAACATCAGGTTGATGCACAATCCGGAAATGACGACGATCCATCCCCGGTTAAATCCTTTCGACATTGGTTCCCCTCCTGCATGTCAAAACGGTGTTTCTATTGGTCCCATGGGCGTGTGCGGAACCGTCTTTGATAGCGGACAGTATCTGTAATATTATTTCAGGAGTGTGAGCGACTTATGCGCGTTTCATTTTGCCATATCAAAGAGTTCCCCAGTTTCCACACAACATTAATGGAGAGCCGGATTGTGCATATAGACTTCGTGAACATCAATGAGAATCAGACATAGGTGATATATAACGAATTGTTTCAACTATTGCCGGGCGTTGATTTTTTATTTCGTAACAGGCGGTTAAAAGCGGTCGTTAGGTTTCTCTAGTGAATTCCTCAGCGGGCTGTTTTTGCTGTGTGGCCGACGATTTTCCAGGGGTTTGGGGTGTTTTTGTCGTATAATCAAAGCATGACAGATGCGTTGAATACGACGAGGGAGGTTCCCATGATCACCCACCACGCGGCTTTAATTTACACTATGGTGCTGGTGTCGGCTTCGGATCGGGAAATGACCGATGCTGAACTCAAGGTGATGGGCACCAACGTCAAGACGTTGCCGGTGTTTCGCGGCTTTGACAGTGCCGATTTGACGCGGATTTCAGAAGACTGTGCCGCGCTTTTGGACCAGGACGAGGGCTTGGCGCGTGCGCTGGATCTGATCCGCGTTGCTCTGCCGGTTAAGTTGCGGGAAACCGCGTATGCGCTGGCGTGTGATGTGGCGGTTGCCGATGGTCATGTGGAGCAAGAGGAATTGCGGATGCTCGAAATGGTTCGTCATCGTCTGGACGTGGATCGTTTGACTGCGGCAGCCATTGAGCGTGGCGCGAAGGCCCGTAGCGTTGCTGCGTGAGACGCGGAAAATCCAGCAGTTCAGTCGTTCTTCGTTTTCGTATGAAAAAGCCCGGCCCCTGTGAAGAGGCCGGGCTTTTCGCCGGGTTAAAGGCTTTGGAAAGCGGGGCTTAGAAGCCCATGCCGCCCATACCGCCCATACCTCCCATGCCGCTCATGTCCGGCATTGCCGGGCCATGGCCAGACTTTTCCGGAGCATCAGCAACCATCGCTTCGGTGGTGATCAGCAAGCCCGCGATGGATGCGGCGTCTTGCAGCGCGTGACGCACCACTTTGGTCGGGTCGATGATGCCGGCCTTCACCATGTCTTCGTACACGCCGGTCTGGGCGTTGAAGCCAAAGGTGGGGGAGGCCTGCTCCAGGATCTTGCCGGCAACCACGGCGCCGTCGAAACCGGAGTTTTCAGCAATCTGACGCAACGGGGCCTGCAAGGCACGACGGACGATCTCGATGCCGACCTTCTGGTCTTCGTTGCTGCCCTTGAGGCTGGCGAGAGCCTTGGTGCCGTTCAACAGAGCAACCCCGCCGCCCGGAACCACGCCTTCCTCGACCGCTGCACGGGTCGCGTGCAGGGCGTCGTCAACGCGGTCTTTCTTTTCTTTCACTTCGACTTCCGACGCGCCGCCGACCTTGATCACCGCAACGCCGCCAGCGAGCTTCGCCAGACGTTCCTGCAGCTTCTCGCGGTCGTAATCGGAGGTCGAGCTTTCGATCTGCGAGCGGATCTGGTTGCAACGCGCTTCGATTTCCGGCTTAGCACCGGCGCCATCGACGAAGGTGGTGTCTTCTTTCGTGATCGTCACCTTCTTCGCGGTGCCGAGCATGTCGAGCGTGACGGTGTCGAGCTTGATCCCGAGTTCGTCGGAGATCACCTGTCCGCCGGTGACGGTGGCCATGTCGCCCAGGATCGCCTTGCGGCGGTCGCCAAAGCCCGGAGCCTTAATCGCAGCGACTTTCAGGCCGCCGCGCAGCTTGTTGACAACCAAGGTGGCCAGGGCCTCGCCTTCGATGTCTTCAGCAATGATCAGGAGCGGCTTGCCCGACTGCACCACAGCTTCGAGAACCGGCAGCATCGGCTGCAGGTTGGTCAGCTTGGTCTCGTTGATCAGGATGTAGGGATTGTCGAGTTCGACGGTCATCTTCTCGGCGTTGGTGACGAAGTACGGCGAGAGATAGCCGCGGTCGACCTGCATACCTTCGACGACGTCGAGTTCGGTGTCGAGGCCCTTGGCCTCTTCCACGGTGATCACGCCTTCGTTACCGACACGCTCCATCGCCTGGGCGATGATCTTGCCGATTTCGGCTTCGCCGTTGGCAGAAATCGTGCCGACCTGGGCGATTTCAGCGTTGGTCGAGACTTCCTTCGATGTTTCCTGGATCGCCTTGATCACGGTGTCGACCGCAAGGTCAATGCCGCGCTTTAGGTCCATCGGGTTCATGCCCGCAGCCACGGACTTGCAGCCTTCGCGAACAATCGCCTGCGCCAGAACAGTCGCAGTGGTGGTGCCGTCGCCAGCCATGTCGTTGGTCCGGGAAGCGACTTCCTTGACCATCTGGGCGCCCATGTTTTCGAACTTGTCAGCGAGTTCGATTTCCTTGGCAACAGACACGCCGTCCTTGGTGATGCGCGGTGCGCCGAACGATTTGTCCAGCACCACATTCCGGCCCTTCGGACCCAGCGTCACCTTGACCGCGTCGGCCAGGATGTCGACGCCGCGCAGCATACGCGAGCGCGCGTCGGTCGAAAATTTGACTTCTTTAGCAGCCATTGTGAAATTCCTTTTGGCTTATCAAGAGAACGGAAACGGCCCAAGGGGCAACCTGTCTGAAAATCAGCCCAGGATGCCCAGGATGTCCGATTCCTTCATGATCAGGACGTCTTCGTCGTCGATCTTGACTTCCGTACCGGACCACTTGCCAAACAGCACATTGTCGCCAGCCTTGACGTCCAGGGGCGTCAGAGTGCCGTCTTCATTGCGGTGTCCAGAGCCAACAGCCAGGATTTTGCCCTGCATGGGTTTTTCCTTGGCGCTGTCGGGAATGATGATGCCACCGGCGGTCTTGGTTTCCACGTCAACGCGCTTGACCAGCACACGGTCATGCAACGGCCTGAATTTCATAGTTTCCTCCAGGTATCTCGACTATCGGATCCCCCGTCCGTTACGGCCCGGGGACTCTTCGGAAGGTGTTTTGGCACTCTTCCATCATGAGTGCTAACGAGGTAAGCCGGAGGCCTCGCCAAGTCAAGGGCTAATCGGTTTT
>JAFGWD010000194.1 GCA_016937315.1 Rhodospirillaceae bacterium | reverse complement strand
GGTCCAGGGTGACGAGGCGGCGGGATATCCGTGCCATGTCGGCATTGTCGATCAGGGTTTGGCGACGCTTCGGTTGTGGAATTTCATGTGCACGGGCCAGCAAAGTATCCAAGTCGCCGAATTGGTCGATCAATTGTGCGGCGGTTTTTACACCAATTCCCGGAACGCCCGGCACGTTGTCACTGGAATCACCCGCCAGGGCTTGAATGTCGATCACCCGATCTGGTGCGACGCCGAATTTCTCCCGCACTGCGTCGGCGTCGATATTGCGGTTCTTCATCGGATCGAACAAGGAAACTCCGGGTCGAACCAGTTGCATCAAGTCCTTGTCGGCGGAAACCACGACCACGTCCCAGCCTTCGGCAACGGCGATATCGGCCAAGGTGGCGATCAAATCGTCGGCTTCGAAGCCGTCCTTTTCCAGGCTGAGCACCTGACAGGCGGCGGTCGCATCGCGGATCAAGGGAAACTGCGGCACCAGATCTTCGGGCGGCGGCGGGCGGTTGGCCTTGTACGCAGGATAAATATCATTGCGAAAGGTCTTGCGGGCCGAATCGAAGATCACCGCCAGGTGGTCGGCTTTCAAGTCGGAGATCAGTTTCAGCAACATGGCGGTGAAGCCGTAAACCGCATTGACTGGCGTGCCGTCGGGCCGTGTCATCGGCGGCAGGGCGTGATAGGCGCGGAAAATGTATCCCGAGCCATCAACCAAATGCAGGGTGCGCTTGGTCACGCTTTTGCCTCGGCGTCGGTGGTTTCAGTCAGAACCTTGCCGCAATACGGACAGACGGCGCGACCTTCTTTCAAACTGAGATAGACCTTTGGGTGGCCAAGCACACCGCCGCCGTTGCAAGCGACGGCGTGTTCGTGGCCGTGGTCGAGGGTTTGCGTGGCGGGGGGAGAGTCTTGCATGGTCGATCCTTTTGGGATTTCTGGAACAGTCTTTTATCATAGACCGGCTTTCCGAGGGATGCCAGAATCCGCCGAAAATCCGCCTTGGGCTTGACAGGCGTGTGTTGCATGCCCTTCTTGAGGGGCACTCTTATCGTAGGCGGTTTTTCAAATCATGTCTGTTCCACCCGATGACGCCATTGTCATTTCATCCATCAGCAAAGTTTATCGTGCCCGCGATGGACAGGGAAAGCATACGGCTCTGGCCGATGTTTCGTTTGCGGTGCCGCGTGGCGCGATGTTCGCGCTGTTGGGGCCGAATGGCGCGGGAAAATCGACCCTGATCAACATCATGGCCGGACTGGTGGTGAAAACAGCGGGACGGGTGACGATCTGGGGGTACGACATTGATACCGATGGGCGGCAGGCCCGCCGTGCTATTGGCATTGTGCCGCAGGAATTGAATCTGGATCCGTTTTTCACGCCGCGCGAAACCCTGGACGTGCAGGCTGGGTATTATGGGATTCCGAAGGCAGAGCGCCGCACCGATGAGATTTTGGAAACTGTGGGCTTGGCGGATAAGGCGGGGGCTTATGCTCGGACCTTATCCGGTGGCATGCGTCGCCGTCTGCTGATCGCCAAGGCGATGGTGCACAATCCCCATATTTTGGTGTTGGATGAACCCACTGCGGGGGTGGATGTGGAACTGCGCCAAAGCCTGTGGGAAACCATCCGCGAAATGAATGCACACGGTCAGACGATTATGTTGACCACCCACTACCTGGAAGAAGCTCAGGACAATTGCGAAACCATTGCGATTATGCGCCATGGCGAATTGGTGGCGTGCGAGTCTCGCGAAAGTCTGTTGTCGCGATTGTCGGAAAAAGTGGTGACGGTGCGTTTTTCCGAGGATATGCCGCTGGTGCCAGAGGCCTTGCTGCCTTTTGCGCCGAAGGTCATGGATGCGCGGACCTTGGCCTTTCGGGTGCGGCGTGGCGATGGTGAAATCCCCGCGTTGCTGACGGCTTTGCCGACATGTGGTGCGACGGTTGTGGACCTTTCCACTGTGGAACCGGACCTGGAAGACGTGTTCTTGCGCCTCACACGAGAAGACCCGGTGGTGGTGCCGATTTAAGAGTTGTCCTGGCGCGGCGGGGTTGATACAGTCCCCGCCCTGCAAAGGTCTGTGCGCCCGTAGCTCAGATGGATAGAGTGTCGGCCTCCGAAGCCGAAGGTCGTGGGTTCGAATCCCGCCGGGCGCACCATTTTCCTTGTTGATCGGTTTCAATTGAGGTTGGGAGAAAACGCATGATTGTCATGACTGTAATGCCAATCGTTTCGCCGGGTACGGTGTGCGGATGCTCTTCCTTGCTGGGTTCCAAACAAGGATAACAGTTTCCCCTTCCGTTGGACTTTTCAGCCCCCGGCACGCATTCGCGGCCGGTTTTTTTGTGTTTGTCCGGGGGAATGCCCCCTTGGAGTCGTGTCATGAGTTTCGGAGCCTTCGGGCGTTTTTCCTATCCGCGTCGGCGTTGGTTGACTGAGGCTAAGGTGATCTTTTCCCTAGCCTGGCCGATTATTTTGGGGAATCTGACCCATATGGCGATTTTTGCGACCGATACCGCCTTTATCGGTCATTACGCGCCGGAAGCCTTGGCCTCGGCGGCTTTGGCCGGGAACATGTTTCATATGATCATGGCGGTGGGGTTCGGCCTGAGTATGGTTTCCGCACCGATGATGGCCAATGCCTTGGGGTTTGGTCTGCATGCGGTGCGTGACGTGCGGCGCACGGTGCGGCAGACGATTTGGGTGTGCTGGGTGTATTCCGGGCTTGGCATGGCGGTGCTGTGGAATGGTGAAGGCGTGTTGTTGCTTTTGGGGCAAGAGCCGACACTGTCAGCCACAGCCGGGGCCTACTTGCGGATTTTGCAGTGGATGATGTTTCCTCTGCTGGGGTTCTGGGTGCTGCGCTTTTTTGTTCTGACTCTCAATCGCACGCGGGTCACGTTGGCGGTGACGGCGATGGGGATCGTTGTCAACGCGCTTGGAAACTATACGTTGGTTTTTGGGCATTTCGGGGCTCCGGAACTGGGTTTGCGAGGGTCTGGAATTGCGTCGGTAATTGCCAGCACCACGATGTTTGTCGTGTTGGCGGTCTTTTGCATGGCAGACCGTCGTTTGAGGCGTTTTGCGGTGCTGGGGCGGTTTTGGCGCCCGGATTGGCCGCGATTTTTTGAATTGTGGCGTTTGGGGCTGCCGATTGGCATCACCTCGGCGATGGAGGGGCTGCTGTTTTGTGGCTCGGTATTCATTGTTGGGCAATTTGGTGCCGATAGCTTGGCGGCGCACGCTATTGTCATGCAGTTGTGTGGCTTTGCGTACATGATTCCCTTGGGGCTAAGCGAGGCCGCGACGATTCGCGTCGGGTTGTGGGCCGGACGTCGTGATCCTGTGGGTGTCACGGTGGCGGGCGATGCTGCGTTGATTCTGGCTGTGTGTCTTGCTCTGGTTTTGGCTTCCGTGATGGTGCTTTTTCCACGCTGGATGATTGCTCCGTTTCTGGATGTCGATGCCGTTGAAACGGCGGC
>JAFGWD010000193.1 GCA_016937315.1 Rhodospirillaceae bacterium | reverse complement strand
CGCGCCACCGAGTTTGGTTGAGAGGGAAGCGATTTTGTTGGAACACCTGGATTTGATGCTGTCCGAGTATGGGACATCTGCCGGGCTCTCCATTGCCCGGAAACACATGTCTTGGGCGATACGCGGCCTTGATGGAGCGGGGCAGGCTCGAGAAGCGTTGTTCGCTGCCGAAACGCCGGATGAAGCGCGTGCCTTGATCGTCGCGTTGTACCGTGCTTGTGATCCAGGGAGCCTTGCCGCCTGATGTCGATGTTCAGTAAATTTCATGCGACGAAAATGAAGAAGTCTGGGACTCTGCCTCCCATTAAAACCCCAACACCAGAGGAAACCTTAAGCATTCTGTACGCTTTGCCTGAAGCGATCCTTGTGGTGGATAAGGATGATCGTATTGTTTATGTCAATGCGGCAGCCGAGGCATTGTTCGAAACCGGTGGGTCGCATATGCAGGGCGAGCCATTAAGTGATTTCGTGCCTCAGGATAGTCCGGCTTATGGTTTGTTGGGGCAGTGCCGTCATGATCATTGCCGTTATTCCGAGCATGGTGTGGAACTGGATACACCACGCACAGGACCGCGCAATATGACGGTACAAGTCGCCCCCGTGTTTGATGATGCCCGTTGGGTTGTTCTGTCTATGCACGAACACTCCATTGCGAAAAAGATCGGGCAACAGTTGAGTCATCGAAACGTTGCACGATCGGTGACGGCCATGGCGCGTTTACTGGCGCATGAGGTTAAAAATCCGCTTTCTGGCATCCGTGGAGCGGCACAACTGTTGGAGCAAAACGCGGAGGAGGAGGACCGGACTCTGACCCGCCTGATTTGTGACGAAGCGGATCGTATTGTTGCTTTGGTCGATCGTATGGAAGCCTTTTCCGACAAGCCGCAGTTGTCGCGTCAGCCGGTGAATATTCACCGCGTTTTGGAACATGTCCGTCGTGTTGCGGAAAATGGCTTTGCCAAGGGTATTCGTATCGTCGAAATGTACGATCCGTCGTTACCGCCGGTTCTTGGTGATCGCGATCAATTGATTCAGGTGTTTCTAAATCTTGTCAAAAATGCCGCCGAGGCCTGCATGCAGGAGGGAGGCGAGATCATCATCAGCACCAACTATCAGCATGGCGTCCGTTTGGCCGTTCCTGGTGTTTCCGCCAATCGTCAGCATTTGCCTCTGGTGGTGCAGATTCAGGACAATGGTTCTGGCATTCCAAAGGAACTGCGGCAAAACCTGTTTGATCCGTTCGTGACAACGAAGTCCAGCGGTAGTGGATTGGGTTTGTCCCTGGTTGCTAAGATTGTTGATGACCATGGCGGCATTATTGAGTTCGATTGCCAGCCGAAAAAGACCATTTTCCGCGTGATGCTGCCTGTCGCGTGATTTTTATGTGGGCGCAAAAGAAAGAAAGATGCTTCCTATGACTCCATCGACGATTCTTGTTGCTGACGACGACAGAAGCATTCGGACGGTGCTGTCCCAGGCCTTGGCTCGTGCAGGGTATGAGGTCCGCACCACGGGCAATGCCGCGACTCTGTGGCGCTGGGTGCAAGACGGTGATGGTGACTTGGTGATCACGGATGTGGTGATGCCAGACGAAAATGGCTTGGATCTCATTCCGCGCATCAAAAAGCTGCGTCCAGAACTGCGTATCATTGTGATGAGTGCACAGAACACGTTGTTGACGGCGGTGAAAGCGACGGAACGCGGGGCCTTTGAATACCTACCAAAGCCTTTTGATATCAAGGAACTGGTGTCCGTTGTTCAGCGTGCATTGTCGATCCCGAAAAATGGGATGGAAAAAACAAGCGTTGAAGAAGACTATGACCGCTTACCTTTGATCGGTCGATCTTCGGCCATGCAGGAGATTTATCGGACTTTAGCGCGTCTGATGAACACCGATTTGACGGTGATGATTAATGGTGAGTCTGGGACGGGTAAGGAACTGGTGGCCCGTGCACTCCATGAATATGGTAAACGCCGGAATGGCCCCTTTGTTGCCATCAATATGGCCGCGATCCCACGCGAGTTGATCGAAAGTGAACTCTTTGGACATGAAAAGGGTGCTTTTACCGGCGCGACAGCACGTTCTACGGGACGCTTTGAACAGGCGGAGGGTGGGACTCTGTTCCTGGATGAAATTGGGGATATGCCGCCAGAAGCTCAAACACGGTTGCTGCGCGTGTTGCAAGAAGGCGAATACACAACGGTTGGTGGGCGCACACCCATTCGTGCCAATGTACGCATCGTCGCCGCGACACACCGTGATCTGAGTGTGCAGATCCGTCAGGGTTTGTTCCGAGAGGATCTGTATTACCGCCTGAACGTTGTGCCGATCCGCCTGCCGCCCTTACGCGAGCGTGTCGAAGACATTCCGGAACTCGTCAACCACTTCCTGAACGTCGCGGCGCAAGAAGGTCTCCCAAGTAAGAATTTAGACACGAAGGCCATTGATCGTCTGAAACAGCATCGTTGGCCCGGTAACGTGCGCGAGCTAGAAAATCTGATTCGGCGCTTGGCAGCGCTTTATTCGCAAGAAGTCATCGAAGTTGATGCCATAGAAGCAGAGCTGTCATCGTCCATGGCTCCGGTTGCCGGTGGGGCCCCGCCCGAAAACGAGGGCTTGAGCGGCATGATTGAGCGCCACCTGCGGGATTATTTCCTGGCGCATACCGATGGATTGCCTGCGCCGGGATTGCATGATCGTATTTTACGCGAAGTGGAGAGGCCTTTGATTTCTCTGTGCTTGGATGCGACGCATGGCAACCAGATCAAGGCGGCCCATGTCTTGGGACTGAATCGCAATACGCTGCGAAAGAAAATCCGGGAATTGGACATTCACGTTATTCGCGGCGTAAAGTGACTGCGTTGCGCCCGCAATCTGACATCATAAACGGTGAGAAATGGAAACGTCCTCGCCGATGAAAAAATCCCCGCATCGTTTTGGTTTACGCCTTGGCCTTTGGGCACGGCGCGTGCGGTTGGCGCGGCATTTGGCTGTGGCACTGGCTATTGGTGGCCTGACGTCCGGTGTCATGACGATGGCCGCGCTGTTCGAAGCGGGACCATTGCGGTCCTCGCCGGATTTGGCGTTTTTATTCCTCAATCTTGATCTTGCGTTCCTTTTGGCGCTCAGCGTTGTCGTTGGACGGCGCCTGGTCCAGATTTATATGGAACGGCGCAAAGGTGTTGCTGGATCACGGTTGCAAAGCCGCCTGGTTCTGACCTTCGCGCTGCTTTCCGTGGTGCCGACGGTTTTGGTTGGGACGTTTTCAGCGATTTTTTTCCATAATGGTTTGCAGGGCTGGTTTAGTGATCGTGTCCGTACCGCCGTGCATGAATCCTTGGTGGTTGCCGAAGCTTACCTGAAAGAGCATCAACAGGCGGTTGCGGCCGATGTCCTTGGCATGGGACAGGACATCAGTCGCAACTGGAGCTCTTTGTTCGTCTCAGAGTCTCGGATGAACACATTGTTGCGACAACAAATCCTGGAACGTGGTCTGAGCGAAGCGGTTATTTTCAACCAGAACGGTGATGTCACGGGAAGGGCTGGGTTTACCTTTTCCCTGCGTTCTGAAGATGTTCCTATGTGGGCGTTAGAGAAAGCCCGTCGTGGTGAGGTGGCCCTGCTGACCAGTGGGAATGATGACCGCGTTCGGGCTCTCTTGCGCCTTGATGTCTTGGCTCCGGGAGAGACCTTTCTCTATATCGGACGTTTTGTTGATGCCAATGTAATTGGCCATATCGATCAAGCCCAAAAGGCGGTTCTGGCCTATCAGGCGTTGGAAATCGAACGTTGGGATTTCGAAATCACCTTCACACTGGTTTATATCCTGGTTTCTTTGTTGCTTTTATTGGCGGCCATGTGGTTGGGGTTGACGTTATCCAATCAGTTGGTACAGCCGATCAGTGCGTTAATTGCCGCGTCGGAAAAAGTCGGGGAGGGTGACCTCTCTGCAACGGTGAAGGAATCCGCATATGCTGATGAAATCAGCGTGTTGTCACGAGCCTTTAACCGTATGATTCGACAATTGGTCGAGCAGCGCGAAAGTTTGCTGGATGCCAATTTGCAACTGGATGAACGCCGCCGCTTTACCGAGGCGGTTTTGACGGGTGTTTCTGCCGGGGTTTTGGGGCTGAATGCTTTAGGGCGTGTCCGGGCTATCAATCCATCGGCGGCGAAACTTCTTGGCATTGATGCGGACTCAGCTGTTGGAAATGGATTAGGTGACCTTGCTCCGGATTTGGACTCCGCCTTTATTGAGATGCGACATGCGACGGGCCGTGCCATTCAGAAACCCGTGACGATCCGGAGGGACGGGCATGAACGTGTGCTTTTGGTTCGTGTCAGTGCGGAATACACAGGATTGGACATCATCGGTTATGTGTTGACATTCGATGATGTGACTGAGCTCCAGGCCGCACAGAGGGTGGCCGCATGGTCGGATGTGGCGCGACGTATTGCACATGAGATTAAGAATCCTCTGACACCAATTCAGCTATCAGCAGAGCGTCTGAAGCATAAGTATGAGCCGCAGATCAGAGATGGTGTGGAAACTTTCCGTGCGTGTACCGACACAATTGTGCGTCAAGTCGAGGATATTCGGCGCTTGGTCGATGAGTTTTCATCGTTCGCACGGATGCCGACGCCTGAATTTGCCCGTGAGAATTTGAACCTTTTGGTGCAACAAGCCGCAATTTTACAACGCACGGCCTATCCACAGATCGAGATCACACTGACCCTTCCGAACCCACCGGTTCGTATTGATTGTGATAGGGGATTGATTGCCCAGGTCTTTACGAATCTCATTAAGAACGCAATAGAATCGATTGAAGAACGCCAGAAAAAACTTCCCGCTGAAAAGGGGGCGGTTGATATCGTTGTGGAACCAGAGGGGGATAGGATTCGTGTCATTATATGCGATAACGGTATGGGGCTGCCTCGTAGCGGACGCCAGACTCTGACCGATCCTTATGTGACGACGCGGGCGAAAGGCACGGGCCTTGGGTTGGCGATTGTCAAAAAGGTTATGGAAGATCATCGTGGACGGCTGCTTTTGCTGGATAGAGAGAATCCTCTGGGAGAGGGAACGTGTGCAAGTCTTGATACACAACCCGACATGCCCCCCACTCAGGGCGCACGGATCATCTTAGAATTCCCCATGGCGGAAAGCTCTGGATCAGGTATGCTCCCGCCACCAGATGACGGCTAAACGGGTCGGAAGCGTGTACAGAAGAGTTCTTTATGTCGATGGATATTCTAATAATCGATGATGAGGCCGATATCCGGATGCTGGTTTCTGGCATCCTGGAGGATGAGGGCTATGCTCCGCGTGAAGCACACGATGCGGACTCCGCTCTGGCTGCGATGAAGGAACGCCGTCCCCACTTGGTTATTCTTGACGTTTGGCTGGAAGGTAGTCGCCTGGATGGACTGGGGATTTTAAGAGAAATCCGTCATCGGGACCCCGACTTGCCGGTGGTCATGATTTCTGGGCATGGCACCATCGAGACTGCTGTCGCGGCCTTGAAGGAAGGGGCCTATGACTTCATTGAAAAACCTTTCAAGATGCAGCGTTTACTTTTGGTTGTTGAACGCGCCTTGGAAGCAACTTCTCTGCGTATGGAAAATCGCAGCCTACGTGCCGTGGCGGGTACGGCCACGGATCTGATTGGAAGTTCTGTGGCGATCCAACAGATTCGACAGGTTATTGAACGCGTCGCACCGACAGGGTCTCGGGTTCTGGTCACGGGTCCCGCTGGTTCCGGCAAAGAAGTCGCTGCGCGGCAAATTCATCTGCAATCGAAACGTGCCAATGGACCCTTTGTTGTGGTGAATTGTGCGGCCATGCACCCTGACCGCATGGAACGAGAACTCTTCGGTCTGGAACCTGGGCATGTGGCCCCAGATGCTCCCGGACAACCCGGCGTCTTTGAACGTGCTCATGGGGGAACTTTGCTTCTGGACGAAGTGGCAGATATGCCTATGGAAACCCAGGGAAAGATTGTTCGCGTTCTTCAGGACCAGACCTTTGAGCGTCTGGGCGGTCGGGGCCGTGTCAAAGTGGATGTGCGGGTGATTTCCACCACCAATAAGGACTTAGCTCAGGCCATTTCCGAGGGGTGTTTCCGCGAGGACTTATATTATCGCTTGGCGGTTGTTCCGATTTCGATGCCGCCGTTGCATGATCGCCGCGAAGATATTGCCAGCCTTGCCGAGGTTTTTCTCCGTGCTGCGGCCGCTGCGTCCGGTACGACGCCGCGCACGTTGGGCGAGGATGCCTTGGCCGCGTTGCGTGCTTATGAATGGCCCGGAAACATACGGCAATTGCGTAATGCCATGGACTGGGCAACCATCATGGCCCCTCATGACCAGAAAGTGGTGATTGCGGCGGATATGTTGCCGCCGGAGATCGGCGCTACGGCACCAGTGTCATTGCACAGCCAATACTCCGCCGAGATCATGGGGCTACCACTCCGTGATGCTCGCGAATTGTTCGAACGGGATTATTTAAGCAGCCAGCTTTCCCGTTTTGGTGGCAACATTTCAAAGACGGCTGGTTT
>JAFGWD010000192.1 GCA_016937315.1 Rhodospirillaceae bacterium | reverse complement strand
TATTCATCGGCTGGCCAGAATATCCCCAGCCACTCTTCGGAGAACACATACTCTGGCCCTCCGTTCTGGATAGACGCCGCCTCAGCCAAAAAGAAATCACGGATTTCCGCCAGAACCGGAAACTCGGCAGCCTGAACATCCATAAACGCGTCGAAAATCTCGGCGTAGGATATCCCCCCAAGCTGCCGCGTCACCATCACCGGAATTTGCACCAACTTGTCAAAGTGCAAAAACCCAACCAACCAGGAATACGCTCGTGTCCGCCGCCAATCATCCGGCGGCATAGATGTGGTAGACACCACCAGAACCTGCATTTCCGGCACGTCATCGTCCATAGTGCAACGTTGCCCATGAAAGTTGATGATCTCGCTGGTCACCGTCTGCATGCCAAATTTTTCGCGATACGCAGGATCACCCATCTCGGCATTGGGCAAGATCGACAGATTGTTGAACTGCACGCGGTTGTGTTGACCATTTTCGATCAGGCCCGAAATGCCAGACGTGAACGAGGCATAGGTTTCGCCCGGTAGCCCCAAAATCAAATCCGAATAGGTTTCGATATCATCTCGGGCAAAACGGCGTTGCAACTCGTCGTAAGTTTCCAGAGAAATATTGTCGCGCTGAACATTAACCAGCGCCTCGCGATTGACGCTCTGCATGGAGAGCGCCACCCCTTTATTGAGGCCAGAATCCGCCAATATTTTCTGTGTCAGATAGGCGCGTTCCGTGGCATTTTTGGTATTCTGAACCGAAAACGCCTGCGGATAACCGGTCTGGCTCTTGGCCTCGGCCATCCAGGTCGCAATGTCCACATCACGTGGCAAAATACCGTAATTCGCGTCACAGCAAAAAATAAAGGCAATCCGGTGATCGGAGAACCATGCGATTTCCTGCTTCAAACGCTCCACTGGAAACTTATTGACCTTCGCGGCGGTCGCGGAGCCCCAATCGCAATAGCTGCACCGAAACGGGCACCCCCGATTGGTTTCCCAAAGGCCTATCCAGTTTTCATCGGGACTGGCCTTCATGATGTCCTCAAAAGCCCCTTCAAGAAAAGGCGAGGGCACCTCGTCCAAATCGCGAATACGCTCCGCCTTGGCGTTGCGGCACACCACGCCATTCTCATCAACGAAAGCAATCCCCGCCAAGTCACGCCAGGAGCCATCCACCAGGCCATCAAGCAGGTGCGTAAAGGTGCGCTCGCCTTCACCATGAATGGTAATATCCACAAACGGATATTGAGACAGAAACGCATGGGGATCATCTGGAACCTGCGGCCCACCAAAGATGATCACCTTGTCTGGGGCTGCGACCTTCAAACGACGGGCAACCTCCAGGGAAATACGTTCATTCCAAACGTACGTGGAAAAACCAACCACAGATGCGCCGGAAAGACTGGCAACGATATCACGAACGGGTGCCCGTTTATAAACCGGCAACAAGAACTGCACATCTGTGGCAACACGTGCATGTCGCCGCGCATAGGCCTGCAACAACCCCACCGAATAGGGCAAATAGTTCTGACCAGAAAAGCTGTTGTTGATTTGCGCCAACGCAACCGTCAGCCGTTTATCCATAACGAAATCCAACATCAGAACGGCCCTCGGAAAGCGGTGATTTCCGGGGCTTCCCCTCCATCCGGCTGCCATTTTGAATGATCTGGCCGCAACATCGCATACACCTTCGCGGCGATGGTCCGATCGTTGGGATAAAAGGCACTCTCCAACGGCTTGGTGGTCGGACACGGCGCTTCGGCAAATCCCATACGCGCTACGTGAATCGCTGCTCTGCCCTGAGTTTCCTCAATAACGCGGGTGATGATCTCCGCCGACGCACCACACGGCAACCAATCATTATCCACCACCAACAAATGTCCCGTCCGCGACGCCGAGGCGGCAATCGTCGGGATATCCAAAGGCATCAAGGATACCGGATCAATAACTTCGGCGGAAATTCCGACTTTGGCCAAATGGGCCCGAGCCCGCAGAGCCTCCACCACCATATGGCTGACTGCAACGATGGTGACATCGCTGCCTGGCTCCAGAATGCGTGCCTCACCAAACGGTAGCGTGAATGCGGCTTTCGGCACCAAACCGCGCGTCGCATACAACATCCGGTGCTCGACAACGATCACCGGATTATCATCACGGATCGCCGCAATCATACAGCCCTTAGCATCATGGGGCGTGGTCGGTGCCACGACCTTTAGCCCCGGAACATGCATCAGCATCGCATAAAGCGACTGGCTATGTTGTGCCCCTTGCCCCCAACTGCGACCAATACAAGCCCGCTCAACAAACGGCACTTTCAGACGCCCCGCCGAAATATAGGCGTATTTTGCCGCCATATTCACAAGCTGGTTCATGCACAACAACAAGAAGTCCATGCGCTGGTGCACATGGATTGGACGCAAACCGGCCAACGCAGCGCCCACCCCCAGACCAGTCATTGCGTCTTCGGATAACGGTGTGTCGAAACACCGATGTGCACCATAACGCACATGCAAGTCCTTTGTGGTGCCATAGTGCCCCTTCGGATCATCCACCCCCAGGCCATAAACGAACACCCCGGAATCTTCGGCCATGCACTGATCAATGGCCTGATAAAGCGCCTCGCCATAACTTAAGTCCGCATGCATCAGACACACCCTCCGTCATGGAATACATGGCGCAGCAAATCTTCGTCATCGGGATAGGGTGAGGCTTCCGCAAAGGCCAACGCATCGGCCACTTCCGACGCAATGCGCGTATCCAAGGCCGACAGCACAGCCACGTCCAAATTTCCGGCACAGCGCTTCAAACAATCCTTATCCTTCCACACCGCCAGTTCCTCAGCAGTACGATAACCAAGAGACGTGTCCTCATTGGGACCAACGTGTTCCCGCCAGCGATAGGTTTCAACTTCGACAAAACGTGGTCCTTGGCCGTCACGCACCGCTTCCGCAGCAGCGGCAAACCCATCGACCATGACATCTGCATCTTGCTCGGCAATGCGGCTTGCGGGAATGCCATACGCTTCGGCCCGCTGACAAAAATTCGGGCGCGGCATGCGGTTGCTCAGCGGTGCGTGAATGGCATACAGATTGTTCTCAACAACCCACAGAATCGGCAGCCCCTTCAGAGCTGAAAAATTCAAGCTTTCCGCCCACACACCTTCATCCACAGCACCGTCACCAACCATGCAGACGACGATCCCCGGCTGCTGCCGATATTTCAGCGCGAAAGCATACCCCATGGCATTGGGAGCACCGGTAGCGACAATGGCCGAGGTAAACATCATCCCCACTTCGGGAGCCCCCAGGTGCATTGACCCCGCCTTGCCACGCCCACACCCATTCGCCTTACCAAACAATTCGGCGGCCATAGCACGCAAGTTCCCGCCTCTGGCAATGTAAAGCGCATGCCCACGATAGGTGCCGAACACCGCATCCTCGGGACGCAAAACCTCACACACCGCCACCGCAGGCGCTTCCTGGCCAATTGATAAATGAATAGGACTTTTGACTGCGTCGGTGGGATAAATCGCAGCGATATGTTCCTCAAAGGCGCGGATCAACGCCATTTTGTAATACAGCCGTTCCGACCGAACGTCCGGGGCTTCTGCCACCATCTTCCGTCCTTTTCATTACAGGATCATTGCCCCCAGATTGCCATGCAAACGTTTGCAAATCATTAAGTCTCAAGCCATAGAATATGGCTCTGGGGTCAGAATGATCTCCATAACACAAAATGAAGGGACGCGACGAGATGAAGCTTCTCGTAACGGGGACCAGCAGCGGACTGGGGCGTGCTCTTTTGCACACCCTGGGTGGCATTGCCTTTGACCGTTCCCGCCCCATTGACGCGGCGGCGGAACACGGCCCGTTCGACGCGATTATCCACTGTGCCTTCCGCGCTAACCGCAATATTCCTCCCGCCGAAATCCCTGCTTACCTTGACGATAACGCCGCCCTGACCCAGCGCCTACTGACCATTCCCCATCGCACCTTCATTCTGCTTTCGACCGTAGACTTATATCCTCGCGACGGTGGCCCTTATGGCGAAGACTGGCCTTTATTCGCCGATGAAGCCCGTGGGATCTACCCACTGTCGAAAATGTTGTCAGAGCATTACGTCCGCACCTTCAGCACAGATCACCTGATTTTGCGTCCGGCCTCCCTGCTGGGAGAAACCGCACGCAGCAACACCCTGATGCGTCTGCTGACACAAACTAAGGCCACTGTTGCCCTGACCCCAGACTCCCGTTTCAATGCTGTTGATCACGCCGATGTTGCCACTTTCATTGCAGCCGCTTTGCAACAGGGCTGGCGCGGCATCTTCAACATCGCAGCGTCCGCTAACATCACCCTTAAAGACGCCGCCGCTCTCACCGGCTGTACCGTCACTTATGGCACCATC
>JAFGWD010000191.1 GCA_016937315.1 Rhodospirillaceae bacterium | reverse complement strand
GGCAACAGCAGCAACGGGCGTGTCCTTGAACACCCCCAACCCCTTCGCGGCCAAATCACGCGCCAAGCCACGCACCCCCAAACAGTCCGCACGATTGGGGGTTATGGACAGGTCGATCACCGGGTCCAAGGACAGAACCTGCGTCACCGGGGTCCCGGCAACAGCATCCGTTTCCAGTTCAACAACCCCATGGTGATCATCACCCAAGGCCAGTTCGCGGAACGAACACATCATGCCCTGGCTCTCAATGCCGCGAATCTTGCCCTTTTTCAGCACCGAGCCATCCGCCGGAATCGTCGTACCGGGCCGCGCCAAAATCCCCTTCATCCCCGCATGGGCGTTCGGAGCGCCACACACCACCTGAATGGTTTCGGTCCCCGCGTTCACGGTCAAGACCTGCAAACGATCGGCGTCTGGATGACGCTCAGCCGCCACCACATCCGCAACGACGAAACCAGACAACCGGGAAGCCGGGTCCTCAATGCCTTCGACTTCGAGGCCCAGAGCCGTCAACGCATCGGACAAATCGGCCAGGGAGGACTCGGTCTCCAAGTACTCCCGCAACCAGGAAAGCGTGAATTTCATCGGCTGAGTCCTCCGGTCACCGTCGGCATATCAAGCGGCACGAAACCGTAGTGTTTCAGCCAGCGCAAATCCGCATCAAAGAACGTCCGCAGATCGGGGATGCCGTACTCCAACAAAGCAATACGTTCGATCCCCATACCAAAGGCAAACCCTTGGTATTCGTTGGGGTCCAGACCGCATGAGATCAACACATTGGGATGCACCATGCCGCACCCCAGAATTTCCAGCCAGCCATCGCCCGCACCAATACGCAGTTCGCCGCCTTTGCGGGAACAGCCAATATCCACTTCCGCCGACGGTTCGGTGAACGGGAAAAATGATGGACGGAAGCGCACCGGCACATCCGAAAGCTCGAAATAGGTTTCAATGAATTCGATCAAGCACCCCTTCAAGTGTCCAAAGTGGGTAGACTTGTCGATCACCAGACCTTCGATCTGATGGAACATCGGGGTATGCGTCATATCCGAGTCGCAGCGATAGGTTCGCCCCGGCGCAACAATGCGAATCGGAGGGGCCTGTTCCTGCATCGTCCGAATCTGCACCGGCGAGGTATGGGTCCGCAGCACATAGCGCGTATCATCGGCCTGCGGCGGCAGATAGAACGTATCGTGCATCTGACGTGCCGGATGCTCCGGCGGAATGTTCAGGGCCGTAAAATTATGGAAGTCGTCTTCAATCTCCGGCCCTTCGGCAACGGCAAATCCCATCTGCGCGAAAATCGCGATGACTTCATCCATGGTCTGGCTGATCGGGTGGATCATGCCTGACGCCTCTGGACGTGGCGGCAGGGTGATATCAACCCCTTCCCGCGCCAACCGCGCATTCAAGGCAGCCTCTTCAAGCGCCACTTTCCGCGCCTCAATGGCAGCCGCGACCTCATCCTTGACCACGTTCAGCGCTTGACCGCGCTCCCGACGCGCCTCCGGGTCCAGTCCGGAAAGCGCCTTCATCAGGCCCGTCAACTGCCCCTTCTTGCCGAGCGCGGCGACCCGCACCTCGTCCAGGTCCGCCACCGTCGCAGCCTGTGCCGCCGCCGTCAGGACCTGGTCACGCAAACTCGCAAGATTGTCCATATTCTTCAAAGCCTCAATATCGTCGCCGCAGCCATTTTCCCAAGCAAAAGAGGGCCGTCCTGGGGGACGGCCCTCAGCCAAACCGCTTCGGTTTGAACAGTCCAACACTTCGCTATGGAAGACTTAGACCGCCTGTTCCAAAGCCGCCTTGGCCTGGCCGACCAAGGCAGCAAACGATTCCGGCTCGCGCACAGCAAGATCCGCCAGGACCTTGCGGTCAAGCTCGATCCCGGCCTTGTTCAAGCCGTCGATGAACCGCGAATAAATCATGCCGTGTTCCCGCACACCGGCGTTGATCCGCTGGATCCACAGCGCACGGAAATTCCGTTTTTTAACGCGGCGGTCACGATAGGCGTATTGCAGGCCGTGCTCGACCCGCTCGACAGCCATACGGAAACACGTGGAATTACGACCCCGATAGCCCTTCGCGAGCTTCAGGATTTTCTTGTGGCGGGCGTGGGTGGTTACGCCGCGTTTAACTCGAGCCATATTAACGTCTCCCGGTCCGGTTCAATCACGCGTAGGGCATGAACTTCTTGACGATGATGGTATCGGCATCGGTCAAAATGAACGTGCCGCGCGCTTGGCGCTTCATTTGCTGCGGGCGCTTACGCAGACCGTGACGCTTACAGGCCACATTGGCCCTGATTTTGCCGGTGCCGGTTACGCTGAACCGCTTTTTCACCGCGCTTTTGGTCTTCAACTTGGGCATTTCAACATCCTTGTTTTTCCGTCCGAGACAAAGCCCGAACTTCGTGTCGTTGCGTCTAGGCGGACAGGCATGCCCTTATGCCGCTGTCGCGGCGCGCCCGTTCCGCCGGTGATCCCGAGCCGGAACCCAGGAAGGCTGGTTTCCTAGCGGATGTCGTGGAAAATTGCAAGAGGTCGCGTACCAAACATTCCCTAACCCACGATTCAAGCCTCTCCAGAAAAAAAGGCCCTCACGTTCCCTTGAGCAAACGATCGACTTCTTCCTGGGAAAGTCCCTTGCTGGTCGCAGCAGGCTGCACATCTTTTTCAGCTCGCGTCGCCTGTGCTTTCGTGAAATCCACAGCCCCCGGCACCTTGATGACAGTCTTGGTCTGTAAGTGCTGCAACAAACGCTCAACCTTATTGAGCTTCTGCCCGGTCAGATCCTGAAAAGCACATGCTTCCATGATCCCTTCCAGCTTCAGATAGCTATCCTTATCGGACCGTTCCATCAAAAGCTCGACAAGACCGAGGATGCGATTGACACCCTTCTCGGTATCGGCAATCGCCGATTCGATCTGTTTGACTGCCGCACCAAGTGCGGCAACCACACGCGGATCCGATACATCTGCCATTGCACCCTCACCTCCACGCAACGCCCAGAGCACAGCCCCAGACGTTCGCGGAGTTCCACGATCCCCTCAAAGATCAGCGCGGCGCGATCACCATAATCATCTGCCGCCCTTCCATCTTGGGATATTGCTCGACCTTGGCAAGGTCTGCAACCTCGTCACGGATGCGATCCAGAACCTTCACACCCAACTCTTGGTGCGCCATTTCGCGGCCACGAAAACGCAAGGTAACTTTGACCTTATCGCCCTCTTCAAGAAAGCGGTGGACGCTCCGCATCTTGATATTGTAGTCGTTATCATCGATGCCAGGACGAACCTTGATCTCCTTGATTTCGATGACTTTCTGTTTCTTTTTCGCCTCGGCTCGCTTTTTCTGGATTTCGTACTTAAATTTTCCGTAGTCCAAAATCTTGCAAACCGGGGGCTCCGCATTCGGCGAAATCTCGACGAGATCAAGCCCGACGGCAAAGGCACGCGCCAGCGCGTCATCACGAGTGACGACTCCGACTTGCTCCCCCTCTGCATCGATCAAACGAATGCTTTGTGCGGTGATATCTTGGTTCACGCGCGGTCCCTCTCGGGACGGTGTCGCGCCCATTGGTGGCCTGGCTATGAATCGCCTCCCTTCAAGTATTCGGAAACCCGCTGGTCAACAGCAGTGTTTCCCTCCACAATTATGCCGCTTCGAGCGACGGAACCCCGTCGCTCCGGGCTCTGAGCCCCAAGCGCCATGTCGAATCAAAAGTCGAGGTGTCCCGAGGGGCTCACTTACCCCCCGGAGGCGCCGCCTCAGCCCCGAGTTTAACTTGGGCCGCATCGAGCGCAAGAACTTCTTGCGTTTCAGCCCCCAAGCGACGCAACGCAACCGTGCGATTTTCCGCCTCGCGACGGCCAACGACAACGATCAGCGGGACCTTGGCGAGTGAATGTTCGCGCACCTTGAGGTTGATTTTCTCGTTACGCAGATCCGTCGTCACCCGCAAACCCGCAGCTTTCAACGCATCTCGGACTTCGCACGCGTAATCATCAGCGTCCGAAACAATCGGCGTCACCACCGCTTGCACCGGGGCCAACCACAACGGCAAACGTCCCGCGTAGTGTTCCAAAAGAATACCTGCGAACCGTTCCAAAGACCCAAACAACGCACGGTGCAACATCACCGGCATGTGTTTTTCGCCATCTTCACCGACATAGGTCGCGCCGAAACGGCCCGGCAGGTTCAAGTCCACCTGCAAGGTGCCGCATTGCCAATCGCGGCCGATCGCGTCCTTCAGCACGAATTCCAACTTCGGCCCATAGAACGCACCTTCGCCAGGATTGAGCGTATAGGGAAACCCCATATGCTCCAGAGCCCCTTTCAACGCACCTTCCAGAATGTCCCAGGTCGCGTCATCGCCGATTCGCTTTTCTGGACGATCCGAAAATTTGATCGCCACATTTTCAAATCCGAAGTCCTTATAGATATCGAGAATCAGCCCCACCACGGTGCGGCATTCCGCTTCCATTTGCTCTGGCGTGCAGAAAATATGCGCATCGTCCTGGGTGAAGGCCCGCACCCGCATCAAACCATGCAGCGCCCCCGATGGTTCATAGCGATGCACCTTGCCAAATTCGGCAATGCGGCGCGGCAGGTCACGATAGCTGGTGATTCCCTGCTTATACACCTGAATACCGCCGGGGCAGTTCATCGGCTTGATGGCAAAGACGCGGCCATCCTCGGTTTCCGTGGTGTACATGTGCTCACGGAAGGTCGCCCAGTGCCCCGAGGTCTCCCACAGGCCACGATCCATCAGTTCCGGCGTGGAGATTTCCACATATCCGGCGTCTTCCTGACGGCGCCGCATATAAGCAATCAGGGACTGGAACAGCGTCCATCCCAACGGATGCCAGAACACCGCACCCGGCGCTTCCTCTTGAAAATGAAAAAGATCCATTTCCTTGCCGAGGCGGCGATGGTCACGTTTTTCCGCTTCCTCCAGCATCGTCAAATGGGCCTTCAGGTCCTTCTGACTGGCCCATGCCGTGCCATAAATGCGCTGCAACATGGCGTTATTGGAATTGCCGCGCCAATAGGCACCCGCCACCTTCATCAACTTGAAGGCATCCCCCAACTTGCCCGTCGAGGGCAAATGCGGGCCACGGCACAGATCAATAAAGGCCCCCTGACGATACAAAGTGATCGTCTCGGTTCCCGGTAAATCACGAATGATTTCCGCCTTATAAGACTCGCCTTGCGCTTCAAAGAAGGCCATCGCCTTGTCACGGTCCCAGACCTCGCGCACAATCGCCTCGTCACGCGCAACGATGTCGCGCATACGCTCTTCGATCCGCCCCAGATCGTCGGAGGAAAACGGTACCTCCCGCGCAAAGTCGTAATAAAATCCATTTTCGATAGATGGGCCGATGGTCACCTGGGTGTCAGGATAGAGTTCCTTCACCGCTTCGGCCATGACATGCGCCGCATCGTGACGCAACAGTTCCACGCCATCCGCATCCTTGGCGGTGACAATGGCAACTGCGGCATCTTCGGTCAAAGTTCGGGTGAGATCCCACAACACGCCGTCCACTCGCATCGCAAGCGCAGCCTTGGCCAGACCCGCGCCAATATCGCGGGACACATCCAAGCCCGTCACCGGGCCGTCATAGGACCGGACCGAACCGTCCGGAAGCGTAATCGCAACCATCGTTTATCCTTCGTAACCACCTTGGAGGTTTTCGGAGCCCATTGAAATGCGCTCCACCTCGGCCTTCTGTCAACCGTCGTGAGCAGCCAAGCCTGCCATTTCCGCCATTTTTTCCGAAACCACATCCTCTGTAAGCGTCATAAGATCATCACGACGCAAAATCATCACCTTCGCCCCCCGTTGTGCACACAGGACTGGGTCCGAGTCCTGAGAATACAGCACCAGGCACGGACACCCCACGACGGCCAGCAAATGCATCGGCCCCGTATCATTACCCACCGCTGCTTTCGCCCGTCGTCCCAACGCCGCAATTTCGGCAAAGCTGGTGCGCCCCATCAGACTGATCGTCCCCGGCGCTGCCGCGACAATCTCCGCAATCTCCGCCGCCTCCGCGTCAGTCCCCAGCACCACCGGCGTCACACCACGAGACAATAAACGCGCCGCCAATGCACCCTACCGATCTGCAGGCCAGCGTTTCGCCGGGCGGTGCGCCGCGCCACCGGGCACCAACAGAACGAACCTCTCAGCAAGGCCCAAGCCGGAAAGCTCGGCGGAAAGCCACGGCAAAGCGGGAAGCGGCACCTCAGAAACCCCGGCATCCCGCAACTGTTCCGCTTGGCGTTCGATGGTATGCATGTGATCACGGTGCGGATTGGCGTGCGGATGCGAACACCCCGAGGCGATTCCCGACCACTCCACAGGCTGTCGCCCCCACGGGAAAACCCCGCGCAGCAATCGGAAATAGCTGCTGGAGCGATCCGATGTCTGCAAATCATAGACTCTCTGAAATCCCCCGTCGCGCAGGCACCGCCGCAGCGTCAACCACCGAACCGGCTGGTGCCACTTGGGGCGAGAATCAATCCACACCACATCGACATCGGGACACGCATCATACAAAGCGGCATAGGGTTTGGTGGTCAGAACCGTGATTTCGGCACCAGGGTGGTGACGGCGAATCGCCGCCAACGGCCCAAAGGACTGCACCACATCACCCAGGGCTCCCAACTTGATCACCAAAATCCGTGGTGCCGTCTCTCTCATCGCAGGAACGCATCCGATTCGGCGCCGTCCAACAATTCGGCATAGACATCCAATGTTCTGTCGCACATTTGCTGCCGGGAATAGATTTCGCGTACCCGCGTCTGGCACTGTTCCGCCATTCGCGTCCGCACCGACGGCGATGCATCCAGTGCCGTTGCAATCGCGGCGGCCAGATCACCGGGATCACCCGGCGCAACAAGCCAACCG
>JAFGWD010000190.1 GCA_016937315.1 Rhodospirillaceae bacterium | reverse complement strand
GGCATCGTGATCCCGTTGACGTCGGCCTCCTGAAAGCCGTCGGTGCCGATCATGAAGGTGGGCACCTGCCCCGAAAAGACGACAAGCGGGATGGAGTCCATCAGCGCGTCCGTCAGCCCGGTCACCGCATTCGTCGCACCGGGGCCAGAGGTCACCAGCACCACCCCGACCTTTCCGGTGGAGCGTGCATAGCCTTCCGCCGCATGCACTGCCGCTTGCTCATGGCGGGTCAGAATATGACGGATGCGATTCTGCTTGAAAAGGGCATCGTAAAGCGGAAGTACAGCGCCCCCCGGATAGCCGAATACGACCTCAACACCCTGATCCATCAGGGCCTTGAGGACAATTTCCGCTCCGGACATGCGTTCCTGCATCATACTCTTCGCTCCAAACCACCGAATCCAAACGGCGCGGCCCGGTTGTGCCGGACACCACGCCGAAAAACGAACCTCTCTCCTGGACCGGGAAACCCGTCGTCCTCCGCTTGGAAGCGCCTTCTTTTTTATGGGCGCTCTAAAAGAGAGCATCCTACTTATGATTTCAAAGAACCAGGGTCAACCAAAACCGACAAACATCCGCAAAGTTTTTTCGCAACAATTGCAAGATTGTTTCTCGGTGGCGGGGCTTCATCGGAGAGCCTTGCCCTCATGCTCCACCTGTACGGCAATTGTTTTCGCCACTTTTTCGATAAGTTCCAGCGACTCGGGGGATTCGGACGGGGAATGGATCGTCAGATCAGCGGGAAGTTGGTGTCGAAACCACGTCATTTGCCGCTTCGCATAATTTCGGGTTTCCCGTTGGGCGGTGGCAATGGCGGCCTCTGGTTCGATCTTTCCCAACAGTGCGGCGATCAGTGCACGGGTTCCCAAGGCACGGCAGACCGGGGCTTCGGGTGATAACCCCGCAGTTACGGCTTGCCGTGCTTGATCCCATCCTCCGGCATCCAACATCGCGATGAACCGGCGGTCACAGCGTGTGTACAGCCAGTCCCGATCCGGCTCCAACAGCACTGTCATCGGTGGTTGCCGCAATCCCCCAAGGTGTGGATCTGATTGCCAATCAGAGAGGGCGCGTCCGGTGTGGCGCACGACTTCCATGGCGCGAATCATCCGTTGGCGATTGGTGCAGGGAATCGCCGTTGCGGAGACTGGGTCCAGTACCGCCAGATGTGCCGCAAAGGCTTCTGCTCCTAGATCGTCGTACGCTGCTGCCACGACATGGCGTATTTCCTCAGGAACATCCGGCACTGGGGCAAGGCCTTTGATGAGGGCGCTGAGGTAAAGACCTGTTCCGCCCACCACCACCGGCAAACGGCGGCGTGCCCAGATCTGTGGCAACAGGTGGTGCATCCAGGACAGCCACAAACCTGCGGTGCAAATGTCATCCCCTGCCAGCATGCCATACAGATGATGTGGTACTGTCTGCATCTCTTCATCGCTGGGGCGTGCGGTGAGGATGGACAAATCGCGATAAACCTGCATGCTGTCGGCGTTGACGATCTCGCCATTCAGCCTTTGTGCCAGCGCGACCGCCAATGCGGATTTGCCCGAAGCCGTTGGTCCCGCCACCACAAGGCAGGGGCCGGTAATCGCAAAGCCGTTGTCTGTCGTCGCTTCTGCTGCAAAAGACCGAACGCTCATGACCTTTGTCCTTACCCTGATTGCCGCGCCTCACACCGATGTTCCTGGCCCTGGTTCTCTGGGCCGTTTTCCCGGCGGTGTGCCGTTGCCCCTTTCCGCCATAGATGCGGTGCGTGCCGCCCTTGCACATTTGGGGGCTGAGACCACCAGTCCGCAGTGGCTGGATCGGCCAGAGACCATTGGTTCCGCGTGTGATCTGCCGTTTTCCGGTCTGAATCCCGACCAGGCCGACAGTGCTGCACGCGTGGCCTTGATGCCTCTGTTTCCCAACGGTGGTATTGACGTCATCGCGCAATCTGCCAACGGACGCAAGAAAGCCGTTCTGATTGCCGATATGGATTCGACGTTCGTTACCGGAGAAACCCTGGATGATTTGGCGGCACACGCCGGGCTGAAGGATCATATCGCCGCGATTACAGCCCGCGCCATGAATGGTGAGTTGGACTTCCGCACCGCCTTGACCGAACGTGTTGGTCTGTTGAAGGATTTGCCCGAGGCCACCATCGACGCAACCTATGCCGAACTTCGCTTTACCCCAGGTGGACGTGCGACGGTCATGACGATGCGTGCCCAGGGTGCTTCTACGGTTCTGATTTCCGGCGGTTTTCTGCCGTTCGCCAGTCGGGTGGCGGAGGCTTGCGGCTTTGATCGTGTGTTTGCTAATGATTTGATTATCAAGAATGGCAAGTTGACCGGCCAAGTCGCCGATCCCATCCTTGACCGTGACTCCAAACGGGCGACGCTATTTTCCACGGCAGCGGAAAAAGGCGTTGGTTTGGAGGCGACTCTGGCGGTCGGCGACGGTGCCAACGATTTGCCAATGATCCAAGCCGCAGGTTTGGGCGTGGCCTTTCATGGTAAGCCGACGGTTGTCGCGGGGGCACGGGCGGCGTTGAATTTTGCCGATCTGACCGGCCTTCTGTTCGCCCAGGGATATCACCGGGATGAGTTCGTGACGGATTGAAGCGACGCCCCCATATAGGAACAGTCCTGTCCTATGGAGGCCGCTGATGCCTGATCTGTCCCCTGAACGCCGCCATATTCTGGAGCACTGTGGTACTGAGCCGCCGTTTTCCAGCCCGCTGCTGACGGAACACCGTGCTGGGACGTTCGTCTGTGGTGCCTGTGGTGCGCCGTTGTTTCTGGCGGATACGAAGTTCGAGTCCGGCAGCGGTTGGCCAAGCTTTTTTGCTGCCGTGAGCGATGGTGCGGTGACCACCAAGACCGACACCAGCCATGGCATGAGCCGAACCGAAGTGACGTGCACCGCTTGCGGCGGACACTTGGGGCATGTCTTTGAAGACGGTCCGCAACCTACCGGCTTGCGCTATTGTATCAATGGCTTGGCACTGGATTTTGCCCCAAAGAATGAAAAATAAGGCCCGGAGCGTTGTTGCTTCCGGGCCTGTTTGTTGTGTTGGTGGTGTTGGGCTGTGCCTTACGGTGCGGGGCGGAGCTTTTTGACGACCGCCGCATCGGGTAGGACGTCTCCGCCATCAACGTAGCGCCAATCCACCATGCGGCCCTGACCGTTCATCAAGGCGGTTCGGCCAATCCAGGATCCCATGGTGGACTGGTGGTCGCAGGCGCGGAAGGTGATCGGGCCGGATGGTGAATCGAAGCGCAGGTCTTTGAAGGCTTGCATTAAATCCTTGGCGTTGGTCGATCCAGCACGGTCGATCACCGCCTTCAAAGCGAGTCCCATATTGTAACCGACCAAGGTCCCCATGCGTGGGTCTTCGTGGTATTTGGCTTGGTAGGCTGTGACGAAGGCGGTGTGTTCTGGTGTCGCAATGGTGTCCCAGGGGTATCCGGTGACAATCCATCCCGATGGCGTTTCGGCCCCCAATGGCACCAGATAGTCCGGTTCCCCGGTCAGCAATGACACCACGACGCGATTGGCAAACAAACCGCGTGCAGTGCCTTCACGCACGAATTTCGACAAGTCAGAGGAAAAGGTGACGTTGAAAATCGCATCCGGTTTGGCCTGGTCCAGGGCTTCAACCGTGGGTCCAGCATCCAGTTTGAACAGGGCGGGCCATTGTTCTCCAACAAATTCGACATCGGGGCGGGCGGCTTTCAAAAGGGTCTTAAAGTTTCGAACCGCCGATTGGCCGTATTCGTAATTGGGGGCAATGGTGACCCAGCGTTTGGCCGGTAGCTTGGCCGCTTCCTGTGCCAGGATTGCGCTCTGGACATAGGTGGATGGCCGCAAGCGGAAAGTATAGGCGTTGCCGTGGCTCCAGGTCATGGCGTCAGTCAGAGGCTCTGAGGCCAGGAAGACCACCTTCTTTTTTGCGGCATAGTCGGCAACTGCAAGACCAACATTGGATAAATAAGTTCCCGCCAGCATCACCACTTTTTCGCGGCGAACCAGTTCGTTGGCTGCGGTGAGGGCCTGTTCCGGGGTTCCGGCGTCGTCGCGAGAGATGATTTCCAGAGGGCGCCCGCCCAGAACGCCGCCATTGGCGTTGATTTGTTCCACAGCGAGCTCCCAGCCTTTGCGATACGGCAAGGTGAAGGCTGGAATGCGGGAATAGGAGTTGATCTCACCGATCTTTACTGGCTCCACGGCATGAGCGGGTGCCCACAAACCCGTGGTTATGGCCAATACGGCAGCAAAGGCGCGAAGGGACACAGGCTGGATCTCCTCTTTTGGAATATGGGCATCATGCACGGTTCCGCATGGCGGAGCCAGTCCATCACGCATCTATGTCGATAGACATAAAAAGACTATTACAAAAGTAATGTCAAGCGCGGCTCGGCACGATGCCATTCACAGCCTTTGGTGTAAAGGAAAAGGCCGGAGTTTCCCCCGGCCTTTGGTCCTTATCCTTGAAGGCTCACGCGTTTCAGTTCACGGTCTATCCAGTGCCGTGTCACGGTTTCTTGCACGGTGTTCTGTGACAGGCGTTCTCTGAGGCTGGCAAAATCGACGCGTTCCAGGTCCTGATCCTGTTCGGCACAGGTAAAGACAATGGTTTCCTCACCGGTTTTGGGGTCGACTTGACGCTGCAAGCACTGGCCGCAGACTTCCTTCATCATGCACTGCATCGGGGCGTTGATCGACCCGACGGCATGGTGGCAGGGCTTCAAGAAGGCTTCCAAAGGCCCATGACGTGCGGCTTTGACCGCGCCCATCATGCGGTCGGACCCGATCACGATGATACGGTCCACATCCTGCAAACGGATGTTGGCTTCGCCCAGTTGGCCTTCGCCATAGGCAACCATCGCCGCCACAATGTTTCCGGTGAAGGTTTTGTCGCCGGGGCGTTCCGGAGTGAAGTCGGCGGGTTCATCACAGCACCACACCACGATGTCTGAGGCCGCTAAGATGTCCGGCACCTTGAAGCGATCACGTCCACGTTTGTAGCCAGCGAAGTACAGGACTTTACATCCCCGATCCTTCAACGCACGACCGATGGAGAACAAGACCGCGTTGCCCAGTCCGCCACCCACCAGCATCACTGTTTGGTTCTCTGGCAGATCGGTGGGGGCGCCGGTCGGCCCCATCACCACCAGCGGTTCACCGGGAGTGAGTTGGGCACACAGGTTGGATGAGCCGCCCATTTCCAGGACGATCATCGCCAATTCGCCTTTGTCCACATCCACCCACGCACCGGTGAGGGCAACCCCCTCCATGGCGAGCATGGTGTCCTCGGTGCGTTTCGCGTTGGCGGCGAAATTTTGCAGACGGAAGAACTGCCCGGGGAGGAAGCGCTTTGCGGCAAGTGGGGCATGAACCACCACTTCGACAATGTTTGGCGTCAAGCGGGTGACGCGCTTCAAGGTCGGGCGGAGGTCACGATTGACCGCTGCGAACAGAGCTGCCGCGTCCGGGTTGGCGGGTTTGGCCTTGGACAAGGTCCGGGTAATCACCGGTGCGCCAGCGCGGGCGCTGGCCATGGCGGTGACGACATTGCCGGAAAAGCCGGGGTGTAAGTCACCAAAGAAGGAAACCGGCATTTCCGCTTTGTCTGCGGCGATCAGGACGTGAGTGGTATCCGGCTTAGAGGTGCGTTCGGGCTGCACCGGATTGCCGTCTTCGTCCAGTGCCTGGAAGTGTTTACCATTGACCTGTAGACCGCCTTCGCCTTCGCGGGCCAGGGTGGTGTTGGGGATGGTTCCGGCGGCGACGATGACCGTCTTGGCCGGGAAGGCAACCATTTCTTTGGTCGTGGCGTGCTGGACCTGCAAGGTGTCGGTCCAGCCATGTGCGCCGGAATGCACCGCAACCGGAGACCATTCTTCGGCGATGGAGATGCCTTCTTCCAACGCCTTGATGATTTCCTCGTGATTGTTGCGATACGCCGGAGATTCACTCAGTTTCCGGCGATACACCAAGGTGACGCCGCCCCAGGAACGGAGCAGTTCCAGGATTTTCGCATCGCGGCCTTCGGTCTTGGCCAGGGTGCGTTCGGCACGGATGGCGCGGGCATGGGACAGGAACTCGTCGGCGATTTCCTTTTCTCCGTCGTTCCATGTGGCGCGTAAGGCGTCTTCGCCGCGTTCCGTGGTCAGAGTCTCATAGCGGGCCAGGAACTTTTCCACCTGAATCGGATAATAGGCCAGGGCTTCGGTGCACGAATCAATCGCCGTGAGTCCGCCCCCGATCACCGCGACCGGCAAACGGACTTGCAAATTGGCAATCGATTTCGGGTGCGCCGCGCCCGTCAGTTGCAGGGCCATCAAGAAATCGGAGGCCTGCCGCACACCGGGTTTCAGCTTGCCGTCCATCGGCACCAGGGTTGGCTTGCCCGCGCCGAGGCACAAGGCGACATGATCGAAGCCATAAGCCTTGGCGTCGTCAAAGCCGAGAGAAGAACCAAACCGCACACCGCCAAACATCCGGAAGTGGCGATCACGTTCCAGAATCAAGCGGATCACGGTTAGGAAATTTTTGTCCCAACGCACCGTGATGCCATATTCGGCAACGCCACCAAACCCAGCGGTGACGCGGTCATCCAGGTTTTCCCACAGGGTTTCGATATCGCGAATTGGCGCGAAGTCCACGGCCTCGCCGGTGGCGGAAATGCCAGACAGCACCGGGTCCATGGGTTCAATCTTCAAACCATCGACCGCGACCACCGTGTGGCCCTCGTGCAGCAGGCGCTGCGCGAGGCTGTAGCCTGCCGGACCGAGGCCTGCGACCAGTACAGAGTATCCGGTGTCCGGCGCGGGAAGCGGTTGACGGAACGACAACGGATTCCATCGCGTCAACAGGGCATAAATTTCAAAACCCCACGGCAGGGACAAGACGTCCTTGAGGGTGCGGGTTTCGATTTCCGGAATGTTGACCGGATCACGCATCTGATTCTGATAGACGCAAGACACCATGCAGTCGTTGCAAATGCGGTGTCCGGTTCCCGCGCACAGTGGGTTGTCCAGGCAGATGATGCTTAAGGCACCAATCGTGTTGCCAGCGGTTTTGGCATCATTCATTTCTGAGATGCGTTCTTCCAGAGGACAGCCCAGCATTTTGCGGCCCAGGGCGTTGGTGCCAATATCGCCGGTGGCGCGGTCGGGCAGACCTTTGGAGCAGGAGTCCTTGCCCTGCTTGTAACAGCTGATGCAATAGTTGGTCTGGTCCAAGGCGTGGGCGAGATCAGCGCCGTTATCGGTCAGGGCAAAGCCCTCGCGCCGTCGCCATGTGTCCGGTGCGGCTTCGCGTACCGGCAACGGGCCGTTTTTCGCATCAATGGTGGGGACCAGATTTTGCACGTCGCGCTTGCTGGGCAGGGTGAATAAGACCCCATGGCTGTGGGCGCGTTTGCCTTCTGGCGTGAGGCAGGCCCATGCGGCGAAGCGCATGGCCGCGTCCAAATCCTCGGCGTGGGTTTCGGTTTGCTCCAACCAAGCCAAGACGGCGCGGGCGAAAGCCCCCTCGCTGAAGGGTTGGCTGAGGCGTG
>JAFGWD010000189.1 GCA_016937315.1 Rhodospirillaceae bacterium | reverse complement strand
TCCTCTATGGCAATGGCTGCGGCACGTTCCTTGTCTTCTGTGGTCTCTGCCTCGAACAGCGCGTTGACCAGGGGCGTGATCACCGGAACGGCAGCGGCGCGACGGCGTGCGGCGTCGTGGTCTCCGGCGCGGGCCGCAGCAATGAGTGCCGCCTCAGTTGCGGCATCAGCAAGGCGCAGAGTGGAGAATGCGATGGCCCGATCAATCAGAATGGCCAATGTGGCCACCGACAGAGCCAGCAATGGCCACATCAAAAGGCCGCCTTGTTCAAACAGAGACATGCGCTTCGTCCTCAATCAGCCCATGCCAATGACGGCGAACGGCTTGTTCATCAAGATGTTGTCCGATGACCAACAGGAAGGGTGGATCATTGTCGGCCTTGTATGCGGGTTCGCAACCATACTGTCCCGGAACATATTGCACCACCTGGGGGACGTTGGTGTCGGCGAAACGTGCGATACCCTTGACGCGAAAGACTTCGGGCGGGCAAGCGGCGAGCCGACGGTAAAGTTCTTTGCGGGAAATCAGGGTATGGAGCGGCAGACGAATGGCCGAAAACCCTTCATCCAAGTGGGTGACGGCACCGTGTTCGTGATGGTGGTGATGTTCGTGTTCGTGCTCGTGTTTGTGCTCATGGGAGGGGTCTGTACAACCACAGGAACATGGTGTGGTGGCGGCAGGGGATTCCATCGCATGGCGGGACAAGCCTTCGCTTAATGCGGTTGGGTTGACGCGTCCAAATTCCGCTTCGATGATCCGCGCTTGAGGGTTGCGGCGGTGTATATCGTCGGTGATGGCGGTCCGGGTGGCGTCATCCACCAGGTCGCATTTGTTCAGAATGATGGTATCGGCGGCGGCGATTTGATCGCTGGCGACATCCGATGCGGAAAGGCTGGCCCAAAACCGTGCCGCATCAACCACGGCGACGACCGCAATAAGCTCGGCGAGATCATCAATTTCGTGAAACTCGTTCCGCATGTTCATCGGGTTGGCGAGGCCGGTGGTTTCCAGGACGATGATCTCTGGATTGATGCTGTCGATCAGTCGCCGAATGCCCTTGGTCAACCCTCCCGCGAGCGTGCAGCACACACACCCCGCGTCAATGGCCAGAACGGACTCGTCCCCTTCCAACATCTTGGCGTCTACGCCGGTGGCTCCCAGCTCGTTTTGGATGACCGCGACCAGTTGGTCGTGGGCCGCCTGGAATTCGATGAACTGGTTTAGAAACGAGGTTTTTCCCGATCCCAGGAAGCCGCTCAAGACAACCAACTGCGGGCGTTCCGAGGCATGGATCTCGGAGGCGTCTGGCGGTTCTACGCCGGCGGCGACGCGGGCCAAGCGATAGGGTGCGGGATCGGCGGGGGTGGTGATCTCGGGGCAGAGAACGTGCGTTTCCATATTCCAGGTCACGCATTCTGTCAGGTGTCCGTCCGGGGTTTCGTTCAAGGGTGTGATGCCGCCATCGGTGGTGCGTTGCCAGGTGATTGCCGGAGTCGTGGCGCGACTGGGGGAGTCGGGGGCCCGACCTGTCGCAGCCGCGACTCCGGCGACCAGCACGCGAAAAAGGTCGCGTGCAATTTCAAACGTGGGCAGATTTTCCTCTCGACTGCCTGGAGTGATTAACCACTTCCCGTCGGAGGTTGCGATTCCATCGGTGGCGATGACTTGGCGTGTGATGTCGGCGGAAAATGACAGTCCTATTCCGTGGTCTGGCTGCGTCAGGGCGAGATGCATATCTGCAATGACGAAGGCTGCGGATGGGCTGGGGTGCGCCGGAAAGTCACGGATCCACTGGGCGGCGTTGGGCCGTGTGGCGGCAATGGCTGCGGCCAGAGAAATGGCATCCACCATCGGGTCGTTGGCGGATGGGAAATAAAACATCTGGAAGGTTGCGTGGGCGGGGTTGGTGTTGGCGTCAACGGCGAGGGGCCGTATGCCATAGATCCCAGGTCGGGCAGCAATGCGACACGTCCAAGCCGAAGGCATCGTCTCGCAGCGGGCCAGTCCCAGCCAACCGCTCAAGCGCCGAAAACGGGTGTCCATGCACGCGGCGGTCATCCAGGTGGCGGGAAGAGCGGTCAGTTCGTGGGGGGCGAGCTTGCGTGTGGTATCTGGACCAAAAATCGTGGAGAGCATGGGGTGCCTCGCCGGAGGAGAAGATAAGGAAAAAGGGCCGCACCGGAGTGCGGCCCAGGACTGGTTGTTAGAAGGTAATGGTATCGCCGTTGCCCAGGTAGTCGGGCGATGACGTGCGGAACCGTGCAGTCCCACGGACCACTGGGTAGCCCGCCTCGATAAACTTCTTGGCGGTCAAATGGCCGGTACAGTGGTTGCAGCCGACGCGTTCGAAGTTCCATTTGCCGAGCGAGATGACCAGGTCGTCGTACTTCGGGTCCCAGTCTTCGAACGGCGAGATGTGCAGACCGCCATAGATGCCGTAGAAGCGGTCGTTGTCGTATTTCAACTTTTCGTACGCAGTGCTGGTCATTTGCAGGATGCCTTGATGGTTGCATCCAGAAATCAGAACCAAGCCCTTGTCCTTGACGTTGAAGGCGAGTGAGGTTTCACCATAGACACGGGTAATAATCGGCACGTCGAATTTGATCAACATCATGCCGGGGCGAATTTGGGTCATCTCTTTATCGACGACCTTTGGCTCACCCGTGTACCCGGAGTCTTTGACGTACTGCATGCCCTCTTTGTAAAAGCCGTTGTGGATGTAAAGTGGGATTTTTTTATTGTACTTCATCGCAACTGGGAACCCCCAGAAGTGATCAAAGTGTTCATGGCTGATGATCAGAGCTTCAATTTCGCCCGATGCCAGCATCTTGTCGATGCCTTCGCGCTTAAAGCTTTGATCCATCCACTCATAGGACCAACCCACATCCAGCAAGTACTTATGCTTGGAGCCATCCAAGTCCTCGACCTCGATCAGGCAGGCGTACCCACCTGGATTTTCGGGGTGCAGGGACTGCTTTTGTTGGATGGCCCAGGCTTCTTCCAGGTCGTTTGGAATCAGCTTCTTGATGCTGGCGATGCCCTCATCATAACTTGATTTACCTGGTCCCTTCCCATTGCCGAAGGGGCCCCAGCCGATGGAGTATTGATCCACCAGAAGGCCACCTGAGGACCGGATATCCTGCATCAGGTGGGCGTTATTGAACCAGCTTGTCTCCGAGATCGAGGTGATCTTGACGCTACGGACCGCGCCGAAGTCGTGGCCCTGACGGGTGACTTTCGGTAAACGGTCATAGGCGGAGCCGGTATAGGAATACAGTCCCATTCCGGCCAGTGCGCCGCCGATGGCTCCGGTGGCG
>JAFGWD010000188.1 GCA_016937315.1 Rhodospirillaceae bacterium | reverse complement strand
TTCGCGTGATGGACCCGGTGACGCAGCGCATGATGGGGATGCGTGCCGATATGACGGTGCAGGTGGCGCGGATTGCTTCCACACGTCTGTCGCGCGAAGAACGTCCTCTTCGTCTGAGCTATGCGGGTGACGTCCTGCGGGTCAAAGGGTCGCAACTGCGTCCTGATCGCCAGTTCATTCAGGCCGGTTTGGAACTGATTGGCTGTGATACAGCCGAGGCGGATGCCGAGGTGATCCTGATTGCAACACGGGCGTTGGTTCGTATTGGCGTGCCACAGGTTTGTGTTGATTTGACGCTGCCACCCTTGGTCCCTCTGATTTTGGACGCAGCGGGTCTGTCAGAGGATGAGAAGCGTCAGGCGCGTCACGCTCTGGATCATAAAGATGCTGCCGAGGTGGCGGCACTTCCCACCGCTGTTGCGCCAATTCTGGGGCGCTTGTTGCAAGTGTGTGGTCCTTTTGAAACCGCTTTTGCGGCACTGGCGAAGGTTGATTTACCGCCTGCCGCTGCGGCATGGCGTGACCGGTTGTCGGTTGTGGCTGCGCGGCTGCGCAGTCTGGCCCCAGATGTATTGCTCAGCCTGGATGTGGTGGAAAATCGCGGCTTTGAGTATCACACGGGCCTCTGCTTCACGTTTTTTGCGCCGGGATGGCGTGGTCATTTGGGGCGTGGAGGGCGTTATGGTGGGGGAAATGGTCAGGAGCCGGCCACCGGTGCCAGTTTGTATTTACATGCCTTGATTGGCATTCTGCCAAAACCGGCGTCTTCGTCGCGGGTTTTGGTGCCGCTTGCCGATGTTGCGCCAGAGGCTTTGGAGGCGCTGCATGCTGAGGGGTTTGTGAGTGTTTGTGCCGTCGAGATGGCTGCGGATTGGGAAACCGAAGCGGTTCGTCTGAACTGTACGCATCTGTTGAAAAACGGACGACCTTCCTTGGTGGTCCGATAGCTCTTTGATTTGAGGACAGCGAGAAAAAGATGAGCAATGTCGCGGTGGTCGGCGCCCAATGGGGCGATGAAGGCAAAGGCAAAGTTGTGGACTGGTTGTCCGAACGTGCTGATGTCGTGGTGCGTTTCCAGGGCGGACATAATGCCGGGCACACGCTGGTGATTGATGGCGTGACGTATAAGCTCAGCCTTTTGCCGTCGGGTGTGGTTCGCGGTAAGCCGTCGTTTATCGGAAATGGCGTGGTGGTTGATCCCTGGGCCTTGATTGATGAAATCGAGCGCATCACCAAACAAGGTGTTTCCATTTCTCCTGATGTTTTGGCCTTGGCTGACAATGCGTGCCTGATTTTGCCGTTACACCGTGACCTTGATCAGTTGCGCGAGAATGCCAGCGAAGCCGGAAAAATTGGTACCACGGGGCGTGGTATTGGTCCGGCTTATGAAGACAAAGTGGCGCGTCGTGCCATCCGCGTGTGTGATTTGGCTGATCTTGAGGCCTTGGACAATAAAATCGAACGTCTGTTGACCCATCACAATGCGTTGCGGCGGGGCTTGGGGGTTTCGGAAATTGATGGTGCGATGCTGAAAGCTGAAATCCTGGCCGTGAAGGATAAGGTTCTGCCATTTGCCAAGCCGGTGTGGTTGGAGCTTGATCGTTTGCGTCGGGAAAATAAGCAGATTCTGTTCGAGGGCGCACAGGGTGCGATGCTTGATGTCGATCATGGCACCTATCCTTATGTGACGTCGTCGAATACGGTCAGCGGTCAGGCTGCGGCGGGTTCTGGTATGGGACCATCGGCCGTGGGTTTTGTGCTGGGTATTGCAAAGGCTTATACCACGCGGGTTGGCAGCGGTCCGTTCCCGACCGAGTTGTTCGATAAGACGGCGGAGTATCTGACGGATCGTGGACGTGAATTTGGCACCGTGACCGGGCGGCGTCGGCGGTGCGGTTGGTTTGATGCGGTAGCTGTGCGTCAGGCGCTGAAGACCGGTGGCGTTAAAGGTATCGCGATGACCAAGCTGGATATTCTGGACGGGTTGCCGGAGGTCAAAGTCTGTGTCGGTTATGATTTGCGTGGTGAGCGCATTGATCGGTTGCCAGCATCGATGACGGAGCAGGCCGCAGTGCAGCCGATTTACGAGACTCTGGAAGGGTGGCCAGAAAGCACGTATGGGGCACGGTCCTGGGCGCAGCTCTCGGCCAATGCGATCAAGTATGTGCGGCGGATTGAGGAGTTGACGGAAACGCCGGTTGCGTTGCTATCGACCAGCCCAGAACGTGAAGATACGATTTTAGTGCAGGACCCTTTTTCCCTGTAACCTTTGATTGTGTTGTGTGGCATGAGGTAGAATGCCACACTTTGCCTCTGTGGAATTCCTATAAGGGCAAGGGTGTTAACGCATTGGGAGCGAATGTCGGATGGCCGAAGGGGGTGCTGCTCAGGCAGTGAATCAAGTGCCTCCGGCATCCGGCGGTGGCGAGGGGAGCGTTGATGTCCGTGATCGGTTCGCGGTTCATCTGGGGCGCCCCTTGCCTGAACTCAATTCTCCCAGTGCCATGGCATACGCCGTGGATGATCGGCGTGGTGGCAGACCGGCATTTGCTTTGGCCCTTTCTCCCGACCTTCCTGCACGTTTAGATGTCATCCAGGCGATGAAAGGACAGCAGTTCAGCGCTATCCTTTCCGTGATTGATTATGATTTCGTCTTCTGGCCGCCATTGCAACGTCAAGTTGTTGTCGTGATTCTTGAACGTCCGCTTGGTGGGCGCTTGTTTTCCTCAATGGACGAGGTCTCTGCGACTTTGTCCGACAACGACTATCAAAAAACGGTTTTGAAGCCGTTGTTGCAAGGTCTGGAAGAATTAAAAAATCGCGCCATTGTGCATCGTGCGATTCGCCCCACAAATCTGTTCTTTATGGACAAGGAACGGACGCGTCTGGTGATCGGCGAATGCGTCAGCACACCGCCCGCTTTTGACCAACCGGCGGTTTGCGAGACCATTGAGTCTGCAATGGCCTTGCCAGAGGGACGAGGAACCGGCGGATACGCCGATGATATGTACGCTTTTGGCGTGACCTTGCTTCATGTTTTGATCGGGCGGCGTCCTGGTAGTGGCACAAAAGGCCATGACATTGTGCGTGCCAAGATCGTTATGGGCAGTTTTGCGGCGTTGACGGGTGATGCGCGGTTTTCCTTGGCTATGATTGAGGTTCTGCGCGGACTTTTGATTGATGATCCCGATATGCGTTGGGATATTGAAGCGATCAAACTGTGGGTTGCCGGACGACGGTTAAGTCCACTTTTACCAAAACCGGAGAAACGTGCACAACGTGCACTCCGTTTTTGTGGAGCCGAAGTGGTTTCGCGGCGTGAACTGGCTCTGCTACTGGTAGCAAATTGGGAGCAGGCGGCAGGCCCGATCATGGATGGTCAGGTCGAGGTTTGGTTGCGCCGTGCGTTGGATGAAAAAGTTCTGGCGGAAGCGGTTGCGGAACAGGTGCGTGGGGCGACCTTTCCGATCACGTCTGCAAGTGGCACGGCAACCGATACCGTGGTGGCTCGGGTGTGCATGCTTTTGGACCCGCATGGGCCTATTCGCTATAAATCGACGCGTTTTTTCTTGAACGCACTCGGACCGACGTTGGCGGTTGCGACGACCCGTCAAAAGGACGTTCGTGCGATTGCCGAATGTATCACGCGTGAAATCCCAGAAGCGTGGTTCGAGGCGCAGGCGAGTTTCGATCCGTCTTTTATCCAGTCGATATCGCAAGTGAAGACGATTCGGATGTATCTCCGACAATCGCAACCGGGGTTTGGTATCGAGCGATGCCTTTATGAATTAAATAAAAATTTGCCGTGTTTAAGTCCTTTACTGCAAGCAAATTATGTTCTTGATGCCGAAGATCTTTTGCCTGCTTTGGACATGGCTGCGAAACGTATGGATGGAAAATCTTGGCCAGCGGATCGTCATATCATCGCATTTGTTGCTGCGCGGTTTAATTTTGATGTCGAGAAACAGATCAACGCTTTGAATAGTCCTCAGGCAGATACCTCAGCCTTGGGACTTCTCAGCCTTTTGGCGGTTTTGCAGTGGCGTTTGGGGCCGGAAACGTTGTTTGGCCTGTCTGGTTGGGTCGGTGGCCTGGTTGCCCCGATCATCAACAGTTATCACAATCGAGACGCACGTCGCCGCCTGGAGCGTGAAGTTCCTAAATTGGTTCGCAAAGGCAGTTTGCCAGAGCTCTACAATGCCCTGGATGATGTTGAGGAAAGACAGAAGGATCTGGATGGGTTTGCCTGGGCAAAGGCCGAGTATGCAGGTGCCGATCAGGAAATCCTCGACCTTGAAAGCGACACGACGGTGCGCGAGGCACAGGCAGAGCGGATTGGTCAGCAAACCGCTGCGGTCATATCGGTGATGATCGGGTTGATGACGATTTGTGTTCTTTTGGCGATGCAGTTGTGGTGAAAAATGGCTAAACCTCCCTCCCGTCGTCCTGGATCTTCTCCTTCGCCTAAGGCGTCCCCCGGAGGGGGGGCTTTTAGCCGCATTCTTTTGGTTTCTTTGGCGATTTTTGTCGCTCTTATGTTCTTGCCGACGGTGATTTTTCTTGTTTTCGCGATGTTACCGACAGCTGTCGCCTATATGGTTGACCGCAGTTCTGAAAAATACGAGTGGGTTTGCGTCGGTGGTCTGAACTTTGCCGGGGCTTCACCGTTTCTTCTGAATCTTTGGACCGGGCGCCACACCATTGATGCGGCGGTTTCACAGTTGACGGATGTCTTCAGCCTGATGGCGATATTTGGTGCGGCAGGGCTGGGGTGGATGCTGTTCATTGCTCTGCCACCGGTGGTGGGTGTGTTTATGCAGTTTTCCGCACAGCGTCGCATCACCACACTGAAAACCACGCAGACGCAATTGGTGCAGACCTGGGGGCAGGAAGTCGCCAAGCCAAAAGGGTGATGCCCTTTTAGGACGTAAACTCATAAATCCCGCCGGTTGCGCCGGAGCGATTTCGTCCGTCCGAACAGGAGAAAAACGTAGACCGTAGCGGGGACTACGGGCAAGCTTTTCAACGCCTTCGGCGGACGAAATCGCCCGGCCCTCCGGGTTGATCGCCAAGGAA
>JAFGWD010000187.1 GCA_016937315.1 Rhodospirillaceae bacterium | reverse complement strand
CACGGCGCGATGCGACGGACCCGGCGGTGGTGGTTTTGGGCTTTCGTGCCGATGACCCTGGAGCCTATGGCCGCCTGATTGTTGCCGCCGATGGAAGCCTTGATGCTATTGTCGAGGCCAAGGAGGCCACGCCCCAACAACGGGCCGTCAACCTGTGCAATTCCGGGGTGATGGTGATCGACGGGCGGATTGTGTGGCGTTTGTTGTCTGCTGTTGGTAATACCAATGCCAAAGGTGAATACTACCTGACCGATGTGGTGGCTTTGGCGCGTGCCGAGGGGCGGGCGTGTGTTGTGGTTGAGGGCGCGGAAGACGAATTCTTGGGCGCGAATACACGCACAGACATGGCACGATTGGAGGCGATTTTGCAAAATCGCCTGCGTGCAAAATGGTTGGATGAGGGGGTGTCGATGACCGATCCGTCCACCGTTTACTTGAGCGCGGATACCCAGATCGGCCGTGATGTGACGATTGAGCCGTTCGTGACCATAGGCCCTAAGGTGGTGATTGGTGACGGCGTGGCGATCAAAAGCTTTTGCCATTTCGAAGAGGCTTGCATTGGCGCGGGTGCGACCTTGGGGCCATACGCACGGTTGCGTCCGGGGGCGTCCGTGGGCGTAGGTGCTCATATTGGCAATTTCGTCGAAATCAAGAAATCGACGGTGGAGGACGGGGCTAAGGTCAACCATCTGACCTACATTGGTGATGCCCGTGTTGGGGCAGGGGCGAACATCGGCGCGGGAACCATCACCTGCAATTATGATGGCTTCAACAAAAGCTTTACGGACATTGGTGTGGGGGCCTTTATTGGCTCCAATACATCGTTGGTGGCTCCGGTGAACGTGGGCGATGGGGCGATTGTCGGGGCGGGTTCGGTGGTGACGCATGACGTTCCGGCGGGGGCCTTGGCGGTCACCCGTGCGCCGCAGAAAACACTGAATGCATGGGCGACGCGTTTCCGTGAAAAGATGCGTGCTCGCAAGGCAAAGCGGTCTTAAGAGTCAGGTCAATCGGGTCTTTCGGCTCGGGGAGAGAGTTAGCTCATGTGTGGTATCGTCGGAATTATCGGAAAGACGGAGGTTGCTCCATTCCTTCTTGATGGATTGAAGCGCTTGGAATACCGGGGTTATGACAGCGCAGGTATCGCGACCTTGGACAACGGCGGCATTCAACGGCGTCGGGCCGAGGGCAAGATCGTCAATCTGGAAGCTGCGGTGGAAAAGTGCCCCATCCATGGCACCACGGGTATTGGACACACCCGTTGGGCAACCCATGGCGTTCCCAATGAGGCCAACGCGCATCCGCATTCCGATGGCAAAGTCGCCTTGGTTCACAATGGGATCATCGAGAATTTCCAAGAACTGCGCCGCGAATTGATGACACAGGGCCATGTGTTTGAGTCCGATACCGATACCGAGGTGGTGGTTCATCTGATCTCGGCGTGTTTGTCCTCCGGCCTGTCTCCGAAAGATGCGACATTTGCCGCCTTGAAACGCTTAAAAGGCGCCTTTGCTCTGGCGATTTTGTTTCTTGGCCATGACGGCATGATCATTGGTGCGCGTAAGGGCTCTCCGCTGGCAATTGGCTATGGCGAAGGAGAAATGTTCTTGGGCTCCGACGCTCTGGCCCTGGCACCGTTGACGCGGCGGATTGCGTATCTGGAAGACGGCGATTTTGTCGTTCTATCCGCTGATACGGTTGAGATTTTTGATGCCCATGGTGCCGCAGTGGAGCGCGATATCCATATTACGCAGCTTTCCGGCGCGATGATCGGCAAAGGCGCGTACCGTCACTTCATGCTGAAGGAAATCTATGAACAGGCCACGGTGATTGGTGATACCCTGAACAGTCACTTCAACCCAGTGGAGCGAACCATTACTTTGCCGCCGTTGCCTTTTGACTTGGCGGATGTGAAGCGGGTGACCCTAGTGGCCTGTGGGACATCGTACTATGCCTCCATGGTGGGCAAGTATTGGATCGAACGGTTTGCGCGGGTTCCGGTGGATTTGGATATTGCATCCGAGTTCCGTTATCGTGCCTCTCCGGTTGATCCAGGAAGTCTGGCGGTGTTTATTTCGCAGTCTGGGGAAACTGCTGATACCTTGGCAGCCTTACGTTTCTGTAAGGCTGCGGGCATGCACACGGTGGCCATCGTCAATGCACCGGAAAGCACCATGGCGCGTGAAGCCGATGCCGTGTTGCCGACTTTGGCTGGACCGGAAATCGGAGTGGCCTCGACCAAGGCGTTTACCACGCAGTTGATCGTGTTGGCGTGTCTTGCCATTGTTCTGGGCAAGGAAAAGGGTGTTTTGGATCGTGATGCCGAGGCGCAGTTAAGTAAGGCGCTGACCGAAGTCCCGGCCTATGCCACGGAAGTCTTAAAAAGCGACGATGACATCCGGTCCATCGCGCAATCCATGTTGGATGTTGCCGATGTGTTTTACCTGGGGCGTGGCACCGCCTATGCTATCGCCATGGAAGGGGCGCTAAAGCTGAAGGAAATCAGCTATATCCACGCCGAAGGCTTTGCTGCGGGAGAGTTGAAGCATGGCCCCATCGCGATGATCGACGAAACCGTGCCGGTGGTGGTGATTGCACCGCCCGATGAACTGTTTGAAAAGACCGCGTCTAATGTTGAAGAGGTGATTGCGCGTGGTGGTCAAGTGGTGTTCATCAGCGACGCCGAAGGGGCAGCAAGGTTCAAGGGGAAGGCGTTTGCGACCATTGTCATGCCGTCGGTGAAAACCTTCATTTCGCCGATCTTGTACGCCATTCCCGTGCAGTTGCTGGCCTATCATATCGCGTCCTTGAAGGGGACCGATGTTGACCAGCCGCGTAATTTGGCGAAAAGCGTCACCGTCGAGTGAAATGTTCGGTATCGATACTGTGGTTTGTGTCGTGACGAAATAGTCTCATACTGGACGAAATAGTTTCATACTGAAGTCGCTCGTGGACTCTGGGTTGTCATCGGCCTACCGTATTTGCGGACAGGCCGATGGCCCAGGGGGCGTCCATGGCGCGGCGGAAGTATTCTGTGGACGAGGCATCGATCGCTCGTCACCTAAAGGAAGGTCGTGGAACGGGCCTTGGTCCCGAATACAAACCCTGGCTGAAAATCTATGACGTTCCGTCCCTGGGGCGCTCCCATCGCCTGCGGGGAATAAAAACAGGCCGAGTTCATCATTTCCTCTCGGACATCGAGGTCAATCTTTTCTATCTCCTCGATTGGCATGATGCGGTCACCGATATCCGCGAGCAGTTCCCACTAGATCGTGAGGAAGCTCAGGCCATTGCCGCACGGGCGGGGATCAAATATCCGGTCGATAGCCATACGCGGGCGCCGTTAGTCCAGACGACGGACTTCTTGGTGGACTTCACCGTGGCCGGTGAACATCGGCGCGTGGCCTATGCAGTCAAACCCGTGGAAGCATTACCCGTGCCTCTCATGTAAGTTGTATCGGGAAGATCGGCAGCAGCTCAACGCCCTATTACGGGGCCCGGCAGATGGCGCGACATTTGTGCCGTTTGGGTCATGTCGTCGGACGCAGACGGGTTGGTCGGTTGATGGACAAGATAGGCTTATCGCCGATCTACCAGAAGCCGAAGACCAGCGAGCCGCCTCTCAGGTGCTGGTGTTTGTCCAGATGGTGAACCTTTCTTGTTGAGATTCCTGGATTGTCGTAATGTGGAAGGGTGAGGGGAAAGCTTGCCGTTTCACAGAGACTCACGTTAGAATCACTGTGGCGCATGGGTGTATTTTTGAAAACCACGGCTCCATATTTTGAGCCTGTGGCGTGGGAAGTGACGCTGTGACTGACCCTAAATCTCGACACACAGATCAAGATGCCGTGTCTGTTTCTCCGCCTCGGAGTTACGAAGACGCCAAGTTTATGGCGAGCCATCCAGACCGTCGCTACCGTATTGCTGTGGCGGCGTCCACGGATGTGGCGGCGGAAATTTTGTATTACATGGTGGATGATCCGGACCCCGAGGTGCGCCGTCGCATCGCGGCCAATCCGGGCACGCCTCGTCAAGCCGACAGCAAACTTGCCAATGACGAGGAGGCGGGGGTGCGTGCCGCTCTGGCCGCTAAAATCGCTAATATTGCGCCGCGTCTCGCGCAGTCGGAGCCTCGGGCTCATGCCGATCTGACGATTGATATTTTAGAAAAATTGGCCCGTGACCAATTGCCGATGGTGAGGCAAGTGGTTGCCGAGGTTCTGAAAAACGAAGTCCACATTCCGATTCAGATTATGCAGCGTTTGGCCCGTGATATCGAAATCATGGTGGCGGCACCGGTCTTGGAGTTTTCGCCAATTCTAGACGATGCGGATTTGTTGGAGATTATTGATGAGGCCCCCATTCCTGGTGCACTGTCGGCGATTTCCCGTCGCCGGGGCGTTGGTGGGGATGTGGCTGATAGTCTGGCACGCAGCGACGATACGGATGCCATCATTGCGTTGCTGCACAATCCCACGGCGCAAATGCGCGAAGATACCTTGGATGCTTTGGTTGATCGTGCGCGTGTGTTGCCGCCGTTGCACGAGCCGCTGGTTCGTCGCCCGGTTTTGCCCAATCGTGCGGCTTGTAAATTGGCAACCTTTGTGGCCGATAACTTGCTGACGGTTTTGGCGGAGCGCAAGGATCTGGACGAGGAAACCCTTAGCCTTGTCCGTCAAGCTGTCCACACGCGTCTGGCGGAGACCTATGGCGAAGAGGGGGAGGATACGCGCCATCGTGCGGTTATCGAGCGGGAGTTGGCGACGGCGCGTGCGATGCATGCAAAAAAACCGATTTCCGAGGAACAGGTCCTGCGGTCGATTGGTTACGAGCACTGGGCTTTCGTAAAGGCCGCCTTGATCGTCATGAGTGGCTATTCACTGGATTTTGTTTGTGATGTGTTGGAGTCAGCGGATCCGAATTTAATTCTTGCGCTGTGTTGGCGTGCGGGTCTGGGGCCTGAATCCGCCGCGATGGTGCAGCGCGACCTGGCCGGTCTTTCCGCTGAGGCGTGCCTGGTTGGGGCCGCGTATCCGGCTTCACCCGATGAGATGCAGTATCTTCTCGATTTGTTTGCTTCAAAGGTGCCACTGCTGTTGGATAAAACGGTCAGCCCTTGACATTCAGTCGTGCTCTTGGCTAGTTGGCGTCACGTTATAGTGTGGCAATCCAGTCTGGGGCGAACATGAAGCGGATCATAAGGGCGTTCTGCGTTGTCGCGTGTCTCGTCGCGGGGGTGTCAATGGGACATGCTGCGACACCGGTGCGTATCGTCAGCTTATCTGGCTCTTTGACGGAAATCGTTGTTCACCTGGGGTTTGGAGATCAGTTGGTGGGGGTAGACCGCAGCAGTCTGCGCCCGCCGGATGTGGTTCGGCGCTTGCCGCGTGTCGGAAGTCCTCGGGCTGTATCCATTGAAAGCGTGTT
>JAFGWD010000186.1 GCA_016937315.1 Rhodospirillaceae bacterium | reverse complement strand
GGGTCAATGCCGATGGTATTGGTCTTTACCGGACGGAGCTTCCTTTCATGATCCGCACTGAGTCTCCGGATGTGGATGTGCAGACCGAGCTGTATCGGGCCGTGATGGACCAATCGGGTGGGCGTCCGGTGTGTTTCCGTACGTTGGATGTCGGCGGCGATAAGATGCTGCCTTATTGGCAAAATGCAAAAGAAGAAAACCCGGCTATGGGGTGGCGTTCGATCCGCATCACGCTGGATCACCCGGCGATTATGCGCCATCAGTTGCGTGCCCTGATTCGTGCGTCGGGGGGGCGGCCCTTGTCGGTGATGTTTCCGATGATTGCGGAAGTCGCAGAATATGATGCCGCACGTCGGATTCTGGACTTGGAATTGGATCGTGCGTCACATCGTCATGAAACTTTGCCGGAAAAGCTTTCGGTCGGGTGTATGATCGAAGTGCCTTCCCTGGTTTTCCAGTTGCCGCAGGTATTACAACGTGTTGATTTTCTGTCGGTGGGATCAAACGATCTGGCACAATTTCTGTTTGCACGGGATCGTGGAAATCAACGCATGGCCGAACGTTATGATCTGTTGTCCCCGCCTTTTTTGACGGTCTTGCAGCGAATCCTGGACGCGTGTCATGCGGCGGATGTGCCGTGTTCTGTGTGTGGGGAAATGGCAGGCAGTCCGCTGGATGCCATGGCTTTAGCTGGGCTGGGGTTTCGCAGACTTTCGGTGAATGGCCCGGCGGTGGGGCCGGTGAAGGCGATGATACGCAGCATGAACGTCGCCGATGCCGAGCGTGTTGTCAAAAAGCTCATGCATTCGTCTGCTCATAGTCTGCGGTCAAACTTGGCCAGCTATGCCCTTGATCATGGCGTGCAAATTTCGTGACTCGTTTGATTTTTTAAGCGAATTCGGAGTGTTGGATGGAGCGCGAGGCGGGACTTCGAGCATTGCAAGGTGGTGAGCTTCCAGACATACTGTGACGTTAATGGCGCGATAAAATGCCAGGAATACAATCCGCGATGGCGGATGCTCAAGGGAATGAGGCTAACGAGGGAAGGCACTTCCGTGGAACAGCAGAATATGCCGACAGCACCACAAACCGAAGGTACGCAACAGGCTGAAGCGGACGCGCCGGTCAAGGGCAGCGTTGGCGCCTTGTTGCGTGCTTCGCGGGTTCGTTTGGGGGTTGATCTGGAAGGGATTGCGGAAACATTGCGTATCCGCCGGGTGTATTTGGAAGCGATTGAGGATGGTCGATACGAAGACCTGCCAGGAGACACTTATGCGGTAGGTTTCATTCGCTCATATGCTGAACAACTCGGACTGGACGGTGTGGAACTGGTCCGGCGCTTTAAGAAAGATGCCCGAGATGCCCGAGGGGAAGAGGCCGTTCCAGAACAGCCCGCTTCCTTCCCTAAGCCGGTCAAAACGCTGGGTTTGCCGATAGGCGCGATTCTGACCGGCGTGGTGGTGGTCGGACTCTTGGTTTTTGGGGGATGGTATTTGTTCTCGGCTGGGGACAGCGTGTCGTTGCTGCCCAAAATCCCGGCCGCCCTGAACGAAAAGGTTGGGGCGGTGTCGGCACCTCGCCCCATTCTGGAAGGCGAAGATGTGGCCTCAACAAAAGACGCCAAACCCGAGGAGAAAACGGATTCGGCTCTAAAGTCAGAGGACGTTAAGCCCGAGGCTGCGGCAGTGCCCCCTGCGCCAAAGTCGGAAGCTGTCAAACCTGTGGTGAAGACCGAAGTGGCCAAACCTGCGCCGAAACCAGAGGTTACCAAACCTGTAGCGAAGCCGGAGGCCGCTAAACCTGTGGTGAAGACCGAAATGGCCAATCCTGTGCCAAAACCAGAGGTTACCAAACCTGTAGCGAAGCCGGAGGTTGCCAAGCCCGCGCCGAATCCGGAGGCTGCTAAACCCGTGGCGGCAGTATCGGAATCCGCCGCACAGCCGGAGGTCGTCCAGCCCGCTGCGACCCATGGCGCTGAGGGTTTGTCAGAAACACCAGAGGATGTTTCACGTGAGCCGCGTGTTTATGGTGCGGAGAATGCGGGGGCCCGCGTTGAAATCGTGGCGACGGGTGAGTCTTGGGTTCAAGTGACGGAAAATGGCAACTTGGTTCTGACTCGTTTGATGCGTGCGGGGGACCGCTTTAAGGCCCCGAATCGGCCCGGTCTGTTGCTGATGACGGGGAATGCCGGTGGCCTGGATGTTGTGATTGACGGACAGAAAGTGAAACGTTTGGGCGCCGCCGGTCAGGTGATGCGCGATGTGCCGTTGACGCCGGATCATTTGCGTGTCGCGACGCAAACTCCCGAATAATTTCCCACATTTAGAGAATGGAGAGGGGACGTTGATCTTTCCCGCATATCGCCGGATTGTGCGCCGCAAGACGCGGCAAATTCGCGTTGGCTCCGTCCTGGTGGGTGGGGACGCTCCGATCACCGTGCAATCCATGACCAACACCTTGACCGCTGATGTTGAAGCAACGTTGGCGCAGATCCACCGCATGGAAGCAGCAGGGGTGGATATTGTTCGGGTCTCATGCCCGGACGATGAGTCGACGGCGGCTTTGCCAGCCATTGTGCGGGGATGCTCCGTGCCGATTGTCGCCGATATTCATTTCCAATATCGCCATGCTATCCGGGCGGCGGAAGCCGGTGCCGCGTGTTTGCGGATCAATCCAGGGAATATCGGTTCGGCGGACCGCGTGCGTGCGGTCGTTCAGGCGGCCAAGGACCATGGATGTTCCATGCGGATTGGTGTCAATGCTGGTAGCTTGGATAAGGCGTTGCTGGAAAAATATGGCGAACCGTGCCCTGAGGCGATGGTCGAAAGCGCGTTGATGCACGCTCATCTTCTTGAAGATAATGATTTTTTCGATTTTAAGATCAGCGTCAAGGCCTCCGACGTGTTTCTGGCGATGGCGTCTTATGAGCAACTGGCTGAGGCTTGCGATTATCCGTTGCATTTGGGCGTGACCGAGGCTGGAGGATTGCGGACCGGCACTGTGAAATCGGCCTTGGGGATTGGTGGGTTGCTACGTCAGGGGATCGGCGACACCATCCGTGTGTCGTTGTCGGCTGATCCGGTGGAAGAGGTGCGGGTTGGCTTTGATATTCTCAAGTCTCTGGATTTGCGGCACCGTGGGGTGCGGATTGTCGCGTGTCCGTCCTGTGCACGCCAAGGCTTTGACGTGCCGACGGTGGTCGCGGAATTGGAACGGCGTTTGGAGCACATTACGACGCCGCTGACGCTGTCGGTGTTGGGATGTGTCGTTAACGGTCCTGGTGAGGCGCGATCCTCGGACATCGGTTTGACGGGTGGCGGAAAGAATACGCACAAGGTGTTCTTGGCGGGTGTTCCGGATCATACGGTGGGGACGGACGCGATTGTTGACCACTTGGTTGAACTGGTGGAAAAGCACGTCGCGGGGTCTACGCGAAAGGCAGACTAATCGCCGCAAACGGTTTTGTTTTTTTTTAGAAAGGAATACGGGTGTCATCCCTCCAGTCTGTGCGCGGTACGCACGATCTTTTGCCCGAGGAGATGCGGGCCTTTCGCCATGTCGTCGAAACCAGCCGGATGACGGCTGCACTCTATGGCTTTGCCGAAATGGCGACTCCGATTTTTGAATTTTCCGGTGTTTTTGCACGGACCCTGGGGGATACCTCGGATATCGTGACGAAGGAAATGTACACCTTTGCTGATCGTAAGGGGGAAAGCCTGACGCTGCGTCCCGAGGGGACGGCTGGTATTGCGCGTGCGTTTATTTCCAACGGTCTGTCCAACGATTTACCATTTAAGGTGTTTTACTCCGGCCCGATGTTCCGCTATGAGCGTCCACAAAAAGGGCGTCAACGGCAATTTCACCAAGTGGGCGTGGAGTTGTTGGGGGTTGCGGACCCGCAGGCCGATGTCGAGGTTGTGGCCATGGGGCGTCATATCCTTGATTCGTTGGGCTTGAAGGGGAACGTAACCCTGGAAATCAACACCCTGGGCGATGTCGAAAGTCGTGAGGCCTATCGCGATGCCCTGGTTGCCTATTTGTCCAAACATGTTGCCGATTTGTCTGCGGATAGCCGCGAACGGTTGGACCGGAATCCCTTGCGTATTTTGGATTCCAAGGACGAGGGCGATCGCGCCTTGATCAAGGATGCGCCGTTGCTGGGTGCGTATTTGAATGAGTCCTCACGGGCCTTTTATGACGAGTTGAAAAACGGTTTGTTGGATTTAGGGTTGGATTTTGTCGAGAACCCGCATCTGGTGCGGGGTCTGGATTATTATGGCCATACGGCTTTCGAGTTTACCACCGATGCGCTGGGGGCTCAGGGGACGGTGATGGCGGGCGGGCGCTATGACGGATTGATCAAAGTCATGGGCGGGCCGTCGACGCCGGGCGTGGGTTGGGCGGCGGGTGTGGAGCGATTGTCCATGCTGTTGTCTGAGGCCCCAGCGGTTTCGCGCCCGGTGGCG
>JAFGWD010000185.1 GCA_016937315.1 Rhodospirillaceae bacterium | reverse complement strand
TGTGGGATGGTGAGGAGCATTGCGTCTGCGAACTCATGGCGGTACTCGGCGCGACGCAATCGCGGATGTCGCGCCACATGGCCGTGCTCAAGGCGTGCGGTCTGGTGGTAGGCCGGCGCGACGCCCAGTGGGTGCGTTATCGCCGCAACCCCAATCTCTCCGCACAGGTACTCGCCGTGATCGACGCGGTTCTGGCGCTCCCTTGCGAACTTAGGAAAGCCATAGCATGACCCAGTGTTGCTCAACACCCCCCGAAACCCCGGAGATCAAGCCCGAACGGACGAGCCTTTGGCTGGCGGCGGTTGCGGTATCCGTGGTTGTCTGGTTCCTGGTCTATGCACAGCTTCAGCCGTTTTCGCAATGGGCAGTGAAGCAACTTCCGGTGGAGCCTGGCAGTCACTTTGCGGAAGCGCTGGAGTTCTTCATCTATGACACGCCAAAGGTGCTGATGCTGCTGACCTTGGTGGTGTTCGCCATGGGTGTGGTGCGTAGTTTTTTCTCGCCTGAGCGTACCCGTGCGTTGCTCGCCGGACGGCGGGAAGGGGTCGGTAATGTCGCTGCCGCTTCGCTCGGCATTGTGACGCCGTTTTGCTCCTGCTCGGCGGTGCCGCTGTTTATTGGCTTTGTCTCCGCCGGTGTGCCGCTTGGCGTCACCTTCTCCTTTCTCATCGCCGCGCCGATGGTCAACGAGGTGGCGCTCGGTCTGCTGTTTGCTCTGCTCGGCTGGAAGGTGGCTGTGGCCTATCTTGGTTTCGGCCTCGGTATTGCGATCCTTGCCGGCTGGGTGATCGGGCGTTTCCACCTTGAAGACTGGCTGGAGGCGTGGGTTCTCAACGTCCGTGCGGGCGTGATTGATCTTCCCTCGGAACGGATGACCATCGTTGCCCGCTTAAAGGCGGGGATCGCGGCGGTCCAGGATATCGTCGTCAAGGTCGGTAAGTGGATTATCGTCGGGATTGCTTTGGGTGCTTTAATCCACGGCTATGCCCCTGCCGAACTCCTTGCGTCGATCATGGGCCGTGATGCGTGGTGGTCGGTGCCCGCTGCGGTGTTGATCGGCATCCCGATGTATTCCAACGCCGCCGGGATCGTGCCGGTGGTCGAGGCGCTGCTGGGCAAGGGCGCGGCCTTGGGGACCGTGCTCGCCTTTATGATGAGTGTGATTGCGTTGTCTGCGCCGGAGGTGATTATCCTGCGTAAGGTGCTCACGGCTAAGCTGATCGTGGTGTTCGTCGGCGTCGTTGGCACCGGCATTCTTGCCGTCGGTTATCTCTTCAATCTATTGTTTGCCTGAGAGGAAATAAAAATGGTCAAGGACGTGAAAGTGTTGGGGCCGGGCTGCAAACGCTGCCAGACCACCGCCGACATGGTGAAGGCGGAGGCTGACAAACTCGGCGTTGCCGTTGCCGTTGAGAAAGTGACCGACTATGCCGCGATAGCGGGCTACGGGATTGCCTCGACTCCAGGCATTGTCGTTGATGGTAAGGTTGTTCACGCTGGGGGATTGCCGAAGGCGGAAGATATCGGCAAGTGGCTCTCGGCCTGAGGCTGGTGTCGCGCACGGAATTCCGGCGCAGGAGATGGTTTCTTGCGCCGGTCAACCTATCGTGTCGCTGGTGGGTCCGTTTGTTTTGAGCGGAGCATGCGTTAGATATCCAGACCTTCGGCAAAACACGCCCGTTCTTGGATAAAGCGGAACCGCAGTTCCGGCTTCCGACCCATCAAATCTTCGACCAATCGTGCGGTGTCGCGGGCATCTTCCGCACCTTCACCAGTCCGAGGCGATGGGACCACGACACGCAACAAGATGCGTTTATCTGGGTCCATGGTGGTGTCTTTTAACTGAGCGGGCGGCATTTCACCCAATCCCTTGAATCGGCTGATATCCACTTTGGATTTTCCTGCGAACAGAGTCTTCATCAACTCTTCGCGATGGGAGTCGTCACGCGCATACGTGGTCGTTACGCCGGATGTCATGCGATACAGCGGCGGCATCGCCAAATACAAATGCCCACCCTCTAAAAGTTTAGGCATTTCGCGGTAGAAAAAGGTCATCAGAAGCGATGCGATGTGTGCGCCGTCCACGTCTGCATCGGTCATGATGATGACTTTTTCGTAACGCAAGCGGTCTTCGTCGTAATGGTCCCGTACACCACAGCCCAGCGCCTCGATCATATCCTTCAGTTCTTGGTTGGCGTTGAGCTTTTCCAGGCTGGCTGAGGCGACGTTCAGAATTTTACCGCGCAGGGGTAGAATGGCTTGGGTTTCGCGACGACGAGCCTGTTTTGCCGATCCTCCGGCGGAGTCACCCTCCACCAGAAAGATCTCAGACCCTTCAGCGACGGCACGGGTGCAATCGGCCAACTTGCCGGGTAAACGCAGACGCTTGGTGGCCGATTTGCGGGACAGTTCCTTCGATTGTTTGCGGCGTTGGCGCTCCTCGGCACGATCCACCACGGACGCCAACAGGCGATTTGCCACCTCCGGATCAGCGGTTAGCCAGTGATCGAAATGGTCCTTCACCGCCTGATCGACCAGACGCGTCGCCTCAACCGTTGCCAACCGTTCCTTGGTCTGACCCTGGAACTGCGGATCGCGAATAAACAAGGATAACAGCACACATGCGCCAGAAAACACATCCTCGGCGTTCAGCTTATCCGCTTTGCGGTTGCCGATCATCTCGGCATAGCTTTTCAAGCCACGCACCACGACATTACGGAAACCATTTTCGTGGGTTCCACCCTCCGGGGTTGGGATGGTGTTGCAATAGCTGGAACAGAAGCCGTCATCCTGATCATCGGGCCATAAGGCCGCCCATTCGACATACCCCATATCGTCGGACAGCTGTGCCGTTCCGGCAAAGGGTTGCGGCGTCAGGCGTGCTCGGTCCTTGGTCACGTCTTGCAGAAAATCGGAGAGCCCATTGGGGAAATGCAATGTCGCAACGGACGGAGTTAAATCACCCTCGGCTAACAGTTCCGCAGCGCACGTCCAGCGCACCGTGACGCCGCGATACAAATAGGCTTTCGCTCGCGTCATACGATACAAAGCCGAGGGACGGAAACGCGCCCGTGCCCCAAAAATTTGTGGGTCAGCGGTGAATGTCACGGTGGTGCCACGCCGATTCTGCACTGCGCCACAATCGACAAGCGGTCCCAACGGTGTTCCGCACGTAAAGCTTTGGGTGTACAGGCGGCGATTACGCGCCACTTCCACCACCAAGGATGACGACAGAGCATTCACAACGGAAATGCCGACTCCGTGCAAACCGCCCGAGACCTTATAAGCATCGCCACCGAATTTGCCGCCGGAGTGCAGGGTGGTCAGGATGACTTCCAAGGCCGATTTATCGGGATACTTGGGATGTGGGTCGACGGGAATTCCACGCCCATTGTCACGTACCGTTACCGCGCCGTCGGCTTTAAGCTCGACATCAATGGTGCTGGCATGGCCGGCCACCGCTTCATCCATCGCGTTATCGAGAACTTCCGCCACCAAATGGTGCAAAGCACGCTCATCGGTTCCACCGATATACATGCCGGGGCGGCGGCGGACAGGTTCCAATCCCTCCAGAACTTCAATGTCCTTGGCGGTATAGGACTCGGATTTCGCGGGCGACAAATCTTGAAACAAATCGGACATGTAAGCGTTTGGCCTCAATAGCGGCAACTATCCATGGGGGTGCACACCACACTAACCCACCAGACCATGGGGTCTGGCGGGTACTCTACCCGCCTTGATGAAACTTGTCCATGCGGGCGAGATGGATCAGCGTAGCTTTGCAATAGCGGTGATTTCTACCGGAGCATTACGCGGCAGCACCGCAACCCCTACGGCATTTCGGGTGTGACGTCCAGGTTCACCAAAAGCCGCCACCAAAAGGTCTGAGGCCCCGTTGGCTACCAAGGGCTGATCGAGGAAACTGGGAGCCGAGGCAACAAACACATCCAGTCGCACGATGCGTTCGATGTGCTCCAAATCTCCGCTGCACGCGTCATGCAATTTGGCAATGACTTGCAGCGCGGCG